>DASZPH010000076.1:0-91134 GCA_035550375.1 Pirellulales bacterium
CACCGAGCCGCTCGAGCAGCAGCAGGTGGTCAACGCCATGGCCAACCAACTCGGTCTGAGCATGCTCTTCTATGGCGTTCAACAGCAGCAGCAGGCGATGAACCCGCGTCTCAATGGACCGCAGGTCGCCCGGCAATTGGATGCCCAGAATGACGCCAGCGCGGCGGGAAGCATGGCCCGCTCCCGTGCCAAACAAATCGGCGAGTTGCCGCGCGGCATGAATCCGGTCAACCCCTTCTTCATGAGAGGCGCGGCCGGCTACCAGCCCGTCATCAGCAGCCTTCCCCAGGGAGCCCAGATGTTCACCACGGCCGTAATCTCGGCCGACCGCCGTTACGTGCGCGTCACGCCGGTTCCGATCTTCTCCGTCGTTTCGCAGGTGAATACGTTCAACTACGTATCCGGCCAGAGCGGCACGAGCAATGGTGGCGGCCAGGGTGGTTTCGGCGCCGGTGGTGGCCGCGGTCTAGGCGGCTTTTAGCGACGAGGAGAGGTGGGCGCGGAGGCGCCGGCTTCTCGATTGCCCTTGTCGGCAACCGCTTTGGCCGCTATACACTTCGCCCGAAAGTCCAGGCGATCGCCGCGCCTTCGTCGAAATGCGCCACGTCTGATAAGCCTCGGACTGTAAACACGTCGAGTCCGACCGCCGCCACCTCTCGTTGTAGGGTTTTGCCGTGCGTCCGCGAATCCGCGGCTATTGGCTGTTCGTTCTCTGGCCGCTTCTTGCCGGCTGCGCCCAGAATCCCTACATGCTGCAAGGCCAACTCGAACGGCTGCAACAGGAGCACACCACGCTCGCCCAGCGGTACCAGGAATTGCAAACCCGCATGGCGACCCTTGACCAGGACAACCAGGAACAGGGGCAGCTTCTGGCCCAGTCGATGCAGCAAAAACGCGTCTTGGAAGACCAGGTGACTGCCCTGCAAGAGCAACTCCGCGGGGCGGCTAGCCAGTTGGCCACACTGAAGGAATCAACCGGCGAGGCTGAGAAGAAGGCAGAGATGCTAGCCGCGTCGGCCAAGCGAAAAATCGGTGCCACCATCTCGGCCAATAATAGCCTGCGCAATCAACTGACTCCCTTCGACATTCCGGGAATCGAGTCGCGCGTCGACGGCGACGTGATTCGCGTGGAGTTGCCGGGCAATCGCCTTTTTCAGCCGGGCGGTGCCCAATTATCGTCCGAGGCAGGAGCTCTGCTGGAGTCGGTGTCGGCGGCGATCTTCCGACACTACCCGGATCACGTCGTGGGGATTGAAGGGCACACAGACAGCGACCCGGTGAGCAACAGCCGGTGGTCGAGCAACCACGTGCTGTCGGTCGGCCGGGCCATGGCCATCTATAACTACTTGGTGGAGCGCGGCCGATTCAAGGCAAATCAGCTCCTGGTGGTCGGGCACGGCGCTAATCACCCGATCGTCTCCAACGCCACTCCGGCCGGCAAAGAGCGCAACTCGCGCGTGGAACTGGTCATCTACCCCGACCGCGTCGCCGGCCGATAGGCGGTTATGACGCTCGTCGCATAGCTCGCGGGCCGCTCGCCGCCAGCCTCCGCCGCCGATAGAATCTTAGGCTGACGGCCGAACCGCCGCGGGTATCCCACGGTTGCGATGCAGGCGTCTCGCCCGCGTCGAGGCGGCCGAGACGGCCGAACCAGGACTAACCGCGCGAGCCGAACCTGACGGGGCCGGGCGGTGTCTGGCGTGGCGTACCTTCGAGTTGGGTGACTGAATGATCGTGATCGTCGACTACGGCATGGGTAACCTGCGCAGCGTGCAAAAAGGGTTCGAGAAGGTCGGCCATGCTGCGACCGTGACGAGCGATCCTGAGATCATCCGCTCGGCATCGAGAGTCGTCTTGCCGGGAGTGGGCGCCTTTGGCGACGCGATGCAGGAACTGCGCAAACGGGAACTGGTCGAGCCCCTGAAACAGGCCATCGCCGAGGGGACGCCGTTTCTGGGGATATGCCTGGGGTTGCAGTTGTTGTTCGACGTGAGCTACGAAGGGGGGCGCTACGAAGGGCTCGGCGTCCTGCCTGGCGAGGTCGTGCGTTTCGACCTGCCGCACGAGTACAAAGTGCCGCACATGGGGTGGAACCAGCTCCGCATCCGGCGCCCGGCGCCGATCCTATCTGGACTGGCCGACGGCACCCACGCCTATTTTGTCCACTCCTACTACGCCGTTCCGCGCGAGAGCCAGGATATCGCCGCCGAGACCGAGTATGGCTGGCCGTTCACTTCCGTCGTCTGGCGTGACAACGTCTTCGCTACCCAGTTCCATCCCGAGAAGAGCCAGGCTGACGGCCTGAAAATCTTGCGCAATTTCGCAGAAACGGTGGAGGCCCGGTTTATCCCCTCTCCCTCCGGGAGAGGGCCAGGGTGAGGGCGTGTTGCGCTGCCAGGTCGGATCGCGTTCGTGGATCGGCTCTTTGTGGCCAATTGGTCGGGCCACGCAAGGGCGGCAGCACCAACTCGGTTCGCCATCGAGCGCCTCCAGTACCTTGAGGCTAGCGCTTCTCGTGCGCGGCAAAGGGCATTGGGCGACGTAACCCGTCGCCGCGTCACGGCCCGTCCTCACCCTGGCCCGCTTCCAAAGGGCGAGGAGACGAGGAGATGACGCAGCTCGCTGGCAACTCTTGATTGGGTCAGTGCTGTGTGCCATATTCGGAGTTCTCCTGTTTCGGCATATCCGCGGGTTTCCATTCGCGATGCAGATCTGGCCTGCAATCGACGTGCGCGGCGGCAAGTGCGTCCGCCTCCAACAAGGCGACTACCGGCGCGAAACGGTCTTTGCTGAAGACCCCGTTGCCATGGCCAGACACTGGGTGGAGCTCGGGGCGGAGCGTCTCCACCTGGTTGACCTGGACGGCGCCCGGGACGGACGCCCGATCAATGCCGACTGCATCCGGGCGATCATCCAAGGGGTCAAGGTCCCTTGCCAGTTGGGCGGCGGCATTCGCGATGAGGCGACGATTGCCCATTGGCTTGAGGCGGGCATCGCCAGGTTGGTTGTCGGCACGCAAGCCCTGCGCGAGCCCGATTGGTTTCGCCGCATGTGCGGCCGATTCCCGCAGCGGCTCGTTCTGGGGCTGGACGCGCGGGGCGGAAAGGTGGCCGCCGAGGGATGGTTGGAGACGAGCGACGTGGCGGCCACCGAACTGGCCCGAAGCTACGCGGCGGAGCCGATCGCGGCGATCATTTACACCGACATCGCCACCGACGGCATGCTGGGCGGCCCGAATCTCCAGGCCATGAAGGCGCTCCGCCAGGCGGTGGGCCTGCCGATCATCGCCTCGGGCGGTGTCACCCGCACCGCGGATATCGCGGCCCTCGCCGCTGTTCCCGTCGAGGGTTGCATCGTCGGCCGCGCCTTATACGAGGGGGTGCTGAACCTCGCCGATGCCCTCACCGCCGCACATCAAAGCGCAGCCGGACTGCAGGAGTGAATTCGCCTCACCTATCGTTCTTCTGCTCAGGCTTGACATCAACAAAGGAAGCTTTATGGCGCTACGCAACGTCGAAGACATTCGCAACATCGCTTTCTGCGGGCACGGATCGGCTGGCAAAACGACGCTGGTGGACAAGATACTGACGAAGACCGGCGCCATTAAGCACCCCGCGAGCGTCGACGACGGCACGAGCGTTTGCGACTTCGACGAGGAAGAGAAGCACCACAAGTACTCGATCGAGGCCAGCGTGGTCCATTTCGACCACGCGGGCAAGTTCTTTCAGGTGATCGACACACCGGGCTACCCCGATTTCATCGGTCAGACGATCGGAGCGCTGCGGGCCGTGGAAACGGCCGCGATCGTGATCAACGCCCATTCGGGCATCGAGGTCAACACCCGGCGCGTCTTCCAGGAGGCGCGCAAGGCCGGTTTGGGGCGGATCATCGTCATCAGCAAGCTCGACGACGAGAACGCCGATTTCAACAAGCTCTATAACAGCATCAAGGAGCTGTTCGGAACCTGCTGCCTTCCTTTGAACATCCCCTTGGGAAGCGGCCACCATTTTCGCGGCGTAGCGAGCACGCTCATGCCGCCGGCCGACTTGAAAGACGCCGCCGTCGATCCAGCCGAGATCCGGACGGCGCTCGTCGAGTCGATCATCGAACACGACGAGGAGGTAACCGCCAGATATTTCGAGGGCCAGCAGCCGACCGACGAGGAGATCTCGCGATTGATCGTAGAGGCGATCGCCGACGGCAGCGTCGTGCCGATCTTGTGTGTCGCTGCCAAAAGCGACGTGGGGGTGACCGAGTTGCTCGACGCCCTGGCGTTGTGCGGTCTGCCACCGAGCAAAGTCGTTCGACGGGCGAAGAAGGCCGATGGCGGCGAGGTGGAGCTGAAGCCCGATCCGGCCGCCCCGCTTGCGGCGCAGGTGTTCAAAACACGGATCGATCCGTTCGTGCAGAAGCTGAGCTTCATCCGCGTCTTCTCGGGCACCTTGAAGAAAGACGACACAGTCCATGCTTCCAAGGCCCGCAAAGGGGTCAAGCTCTCGCAGCTTTTTCGCGTTCAGGCCAACCATACCGAGCCGGTCGACGTGGCCGGACCGGGCGACATCGTGGCGGTGACCAAGACGGAAGATCTGCATACGGCCTCGAGCCTCGGCGATCTGGAATTGCCCCCCATCGACTTTCCCACGCCCATGGCCGGACTGGCGGTCACGCCCAAGAGCCGCGGCGACGAAGGCAAACTCTCGACCGCCCTGCACAAGATTGTGGAAGAGGATCCGACGCTGCACCTCGACCGCGATTCGCAGACCAAAGAGCTGGTGATGACCGGCATGAGCGAGCTGCACTTGCAGATCATCCGCGAACGGCTTAAACGCCGCGACAAGGTGGAGGTCGAGGTCAAGGAGCCCAAAATCCCCTACCGCGAGACGATCCAGGCCAAGGCGGAGGGAAGCTACCGTCACAAGAAGCAGACGGGCGGACGCGGCCAGTTCGGCGAGGTACACATCCGCATGTTCCCGTTGCCGCAAGGAATAAATATCGAAGAGTACGCGACGAAGGCCCATTTCGCCTCGATGCGGGAGTATCACTACGACCGGGCGAACAACTTTCTTTGGGTCGACTCCATCGTGGGCGGCACGATTCCCAACAATTTCCTGCCCGCCGTCGAAAAGGGTTTTAAAGAGCGAATGGAGCGGGGCGTGATCGCCGGCTACAAGGTGCAGAACGTTTGCGTGGAGGTCCACTTCGGCAAGCACCATCCGGTTGACAGCTCGGAAGCGGCCTTCAAGACGGCCGGATCCATGGCCTTTCGCAACGTCTTCCAGACAGCCAAGCCGTCGCTTCTGGAGCCTATCGTGACCATGCACATTACGGTTCCTAGCGACAAGCTGGGCGACATCAACAGCGATATGTCGGGCCGGCGCGGCCGGGTGCTGGGCATGGATTCGGCGGGGGGCGATTTGCAGACCGTCACGGCCGAGGCGCCGCTGGCGGAAGTCACCACCTACGCTCGGGCTCTATCGAGCATGACCGGCGGGCAAGGGAGTTTTACGATGGAATTCAGCCGCTACGAAGTGGTGCCGGGGAACGTGCAGAAGGAGATTATCGAGAAGGCCGTGCTCCATCCGGAGGAAGAGGAGTAGGGCGTGGGCGAGCCGGCGTGCGGGTTTCCCCCGGCGCGGCCTTCCGCGTCTTATTTCAATCGGGCGGCCCATGCCGGGACCGCTCCCGATACGGTCGCCTGGGGCCGGTGAGCGGTAGGAATCAGTCTGCTTCCCAATCGCGACGCTTGCCGGCACAATGCACAATGGATGTGCTTGACAAATGGGGAGCTTCTCGCGTGACGGAGAACAAACCAAACCGGCGATACCGCGTCACCGGGCGACAGGCGCTCGCGGTGGCGGCCAGCGTGCTGCTGTTTCTGGTCAGCCTGCCGCTGGACGCCTTTTACATCGACCGGGCGGCCGATCCGTGCGCCTGGAGCCTCGGATTCGGTCTGTTGCTCGTCGGCTGGATTGCAGCGCTGGACGGCGTGCCGGCATGGCTGGCCAATCCGGCGTTGCTGGCCGCGTGGATCTCGCTACTTATTGGTTTCAGGCGAACGGCTGTGGTCAGTGCGGCGTTGGCGTTGCTCCTGGCCTTGAGTTTCCTGCTTTGCCAGCAGGTTCTGACCAGCGAAGCAGGCCACTATTCCCGCGTGTCCGGCTATGGATACGGCTATTGGTTCTGGGTCAGCAGCATGGCTGCGGCCTTCCTCGGCAGCGTCGTCAACCTGAAAGCCCGTTGACGCGGGCATGAAACCATCTCGCACTCCTCGCGATGGGAACGTGTGGAATCAAATGAGGGACGGAAAGGCGCACAACTTCGCTCTCTCCGTCCCTCTCGCTTGCCACCCGCTGTTAGCCAGCGAGCCGGTTTATCGGGGCGCCCGCCTGTTGGAATAATCTCAGTTGCGGTCCGTGTCCCGATCGCGACTCGATTCTCGATCGCCGCCCGAGTTGTCGCGCGAGCTGGATGACCGGTCGCTCGACTTCCCCTTGCCCTCTTTGCCTTCGTGCTTCTTCATGAGCTCCTTGGCTTTGTCCAGATGCTCTTGGGTCGTCTGCTCCCCGTCTTCGATCACCTGATCGAGTTCTGGCGACGCATAGCGGCTAAAAACCTTCAGCGTATCGAGCACGTGAATGTGCATGCCGATTTGCATTCCCAGGTAACATCTGTCGAAGTCCTCGCCGTCTTTCTCCTCAAGCTCTCGCTCGACTGAAGCGACGCATTGCTGGCCTAGTTGCTGCTTGAGACGGACGAAATTCAATCCGCCATACTGGGTGTTCACCCCTTGCGCGTTCTGCACCTCCGCCTGCGCGTTACGTCCGGTGGCGGCGAAACGTTGCAGCTTCTCCACCATTTCGGCGTGATCGTCGATCATCCGTTTGGCAAACTCCTTAACCTCGTCGCACGACGCTCGTTCTTGCGCCATCCGGGCGAGCTGGATTTCGGCACGGTTGTCGACCAGCAGCCAACTGGCGAGTTGTTGATCGGTAAGGCTCGCGCCCTCCATCGGGCCGCTGGCACGCTGCGAGCGGCCCGCGGTCAGGGGCTGGCCCTGCGCGTACTGGCCCTGTTCGTATTGCCCGGCGGGGTACCTCTCTTGAGAGTTCGCGCGGCGGCGCAGTTGCGCCGACGCGCCGTCGGCGAAGGTCAAGGCAATTACCCCCACGGCGGCGACGAATGTCCACTTCTGCATGGTGTTCTCCTTTTGTCTTGGAAACCGAGCGGCTCGAGAAAAACGCTTTCGCACGCGCATGCAAACGCCCGGCCAGAACGCAAGCAAATTGCCGCCACCGCGCCTCGGGCTTAGGGCGCGGCGATGATCATGGCGACAGATTGACCCATTGCCGAATGGTTGAGGAGCATCGCCGTAGGCTTGGCGCCGCACAGAGGACGGTCCGCCACGACATGGATTGGGCAGTCGGGGTCGGGTCGCTCGTAGTTCAACGTGACGGGAACACGACCGTGTTCCAGCGCCAGGATACTGGCGGCGGCTTCCACGGCGCCGGTGCCGGACGCCAGATTGCCGAAATAGCTTTTGGGGGCGGTCACCGGCACGTCGCCCAATTCCGCCCTAATGGCGTGGGCTTCGGCGCGATCGTCGCCCACCGTACTCAGACCGTGCGCATTGATGTGCCCGATGTCGCCCGGCGTCATGCCGGCGGAACGCAGCGCGGCCAGGATGGCCCGTCGGATGCCGCTGCCGTCGGGCGGGGAATTTGCCCGGCGAGGCTCGTGCGACGAGCCGTAACCGACCACCCGGGCCCAGATTTTGGCACCCCGAGCCTCGGCGTGATCCCGGCGTTCGAGCACCAGCGCCGCCGACCCTTCGCCGTTGACGAACCCGTCACGCGATGAATCGAACGGGCGACACAGTTTTTCGGGTGGATCCTGGCGACGGGTCACCTCCTGCAGCGTGCTGCGAACCCAAATCATGGGTTGAATCCGCGTACCCGTCCCGCCGCCGATCATGACGTCGGCGTCGCCCCGCTCGATCACGCGGACGGCCTCGCCGAGGGCCATCAGGCTCGAACACTCCGAAAGGGAATGCGAATTGTTCGGTCCGCGAGCATCATGCGCGATGGCGATGTGGCAGGCCGGCATGTTGGGCAAATACTTGAGCATCCATAGCGGGTAGATCTCTTCCATGGCGGCCTTGCCCCAGAGGCGAAAGTCGAACCGACCGTCCACAATGCAACGCCGGAACGCGTTGCCGATGTCCTCCGGCTCGCAGTGAATCATGTCGGCCCCAAAAACGACTCCAATTCGTTCGGGGGGCACGGATTCGCTCGTTATCCCTGCTTCTTGGGTGGCCAGCGTGGCCGCCACGACGCCCAACTGAATGTCCCGAGACATGACCTTGAGGCTTTTGCGCGGTTTGACGAAATCCTTAGCGTCAAAGTCGACAACCTCCCCGCCGCAGTGGAAGTCCACGGCGGAGGTATCAAACTGCACAATGGGTCTTATGCCGCAAGTCCGGCTCTCCAATGAATTCCAAAATGCGGAAACGCCGATGCCGATAGGGCTAACGACACCCAAGCCCGTGACCACCACCTCGGGAACCGGCGACATACTGGCTGACATGCGAATCCCATGCTAGTCGACGTTTTGGCGAGCCACAAGGCAAAGCCAACTGCCCGAAGCAAACCATTTCGGCGTGCAATCTGCTAGCCCAAAGCGCCCGTCTCGCCGTCGCCGTGGTTCTTGCCTATTTGCCTAGAATTGACTGAATTTGAGATAGAGTTGTTCGACTGCCAACGTAACCATGAGTGCCCGCGCTTGCCATAACGCTGACTCAAGATTTTCCATCCGGGAGGCCAGGTCGATCGTTCGCGACCTCTTCGAGCCCAGTCCGGCCATTTACTGGACCGATTTTTTGCTGAGCATGGCGGTAGGGGGGGGCTGTTTTTTCGTCTCGCGCCGGCTGCCGGTCTTCTCGGTTCCGCAGGTGCTGTTTGCTTTTGCCGCCTGCCTGGCATACTATCGTGCCGCGCTGTTTATTCACGAATTGATCCACCTGCGCGAGGGTTCGTTTCGGGCGTTCCGGATCGTATGGAACGTGCTGTGCGGCATCCCCTTTCTCATGCCCTCTTTCTTGTACTACACCCACCTCGCGCACCACGCGCGAAAACACTATGGAACGCCCGACGACGGCGAGTATCTGCCGCTGGCCACCCAGCCGCGCGGCGAGATACTGAAGTATCTCCTGCAGCCGTTCATCATTCCACTGCTCGCCGTAGTCCGCTTCTTGCTTCTGACGCCCCTGGCATGGGTCAGCCCGCGGCTGCGGCGGCTCATTCATCAACGAGCCTCGAGCATGGTCATGGACCCCGCCTATGTCCGTCCCCTGCCGACAAAAAGGGAATGGAGGATCTGGCGTCTGCAAGAAACGGGCTGCTTTCTGTTCGTCTTTGCGGCCGCCGTTTTGTTTATCCGCGGCCGCCTGCCGATCGACCTGCTCGTGCAGACCTACATGACGGCCGTGGTCATCCTGATTCTTAACCACGTGCGTACCCTTGGGGCACACCGGTTCCGGCACCGGGGAGAGTCGCTCACGTTTGTCGACCAGTTGCTCGATTCGGTCAACTATCCGCGACACCCGCTGACGGGAGAACTCTGGGCGCCTGTCGGACTTCGCTTCCACGCCCTGCACCACCTTTTTCCGTCGCTTCCCTACCACGCCTTGGGTAAAGCCCATCGGCGGTTGATGGCCGAATTACCGGCTGATTCACCCTATCGGCGGACGGAAAGTCCCAGCCTGGTAGCCAGCATCGCAGAGCTATGGCAGGCCGCGGGAGTTGTCGAGCAGGAGAATCGGCAGCGAGCGCCATCCATTCCGCACAGGCGCACGTTTGATCGCTCGCATGTCTGAGCACGCGGCGATTCCGCGGTCGGCCTACGTCCACGTCCCCTTTTGTGCGCATCGTTGCGGGTACTGCAATTTCACACTGATTGCCAACCGGGGAGACCTCGTCGATCGGTACCTGGCGGCACTCGATAGAGAGCTTTCCTGGCTGGGATCGCCCCAGCCCGTCGAAACACTGTTTATCGGGGGCGGCACTCCCACCTTCCTGTCGGCGAGCGAGCTGGAGCGGTTGTTGCGGGTTGTGCTGGCCTGGTTCCCGCCGCTGGCGGGTTACGAATTCTCGGTCGAGGCCAATCCCGATGGACTCGATGCCGAACGCATGGCGGTGCTGGCCGATCACGGTGTGACGCGGATTAGCCTCGGTGCTCAATCGTTCGACCCGGTTAAACTGCGGGCGCTCGAGCGCGCCCACTCGCCAACCGACGTAAGGGGCAGCGTCGACTTGGCCCGCCGCAGAATGCGCTCCGTATCGCTCGATTTGATCTTTGCCTCGCCGGGGGAAACGATCGAGTCCTGGCGCAACGACCTCGATGCCGCGCTCAGCACGACACCCGATCATATCTCGACTTACGGCCTGACGTATGAGCGGGGGACGACATTCTGGAGCCGGCGGCGAAAAGGGACACTTATACCCGCCGAAGAAGAACTGGAGCGGGCCTTGTACGCCGAAGCGATCGACCGGCTCACGGCCGGAGGCTTCGAGCACTACGAGGTGTCAAATTTCGCAAGACCAGGGCATCGTTGCCGCCACAATGAAGTCTATTGGGCGGGCCGGCCCTATTTTGCGGCCGGGCCGGGGGCGGCACGCTACGTGGACGGCCGCCGTGAGATCAATCATCGCAGCACGACGACCTGGATAGCCCGAGTGCTGGCTGGCCATTCACCCGTCGCCGAAGCCGAAACGCTCTCGCCCGAAGACCGCGCCCGTGAGACGCTGGTGCTCGGTTTGCGGAGGCTGGAAGGGGTGTCGCTGGCCGATTTCGGTCGTTCCACCGGCTTCGAGGTCGACGAACTCATCGGAAGGCCTCTTGACCGCTATCTCGAACAGGGCTTGCTGACCAAGCAGGGCGGCCGACTGCAGCTCACTCGCGAGGGGCTGTTTGTCAGCGACGCCATCTGGCCGCATTTCCTGCGCTGCTAACCTTGCCCATCTCCCCCATCTCTTCCGCAGAATCCGCTTAGGCCAGAGAATTGCTACAGCCCGACGCGGCGATACGGCGATGACTGTTTGGTACGCTTGCGCGAACTCAGTGGGGAAACGATGCGGGCATGGATGTGCGCCAGCTTGCTGTTGGCGGGATCGGGGTGCATGCTGGGTTGCGCGCATCACCGCCGGCACCAGCCGAGCCAGGGCGGCAGCGCCATCCCCATCGAGGCGGTACTGCCGCCCACGCATGCAGGCGATTTGCGATTCGACGACCGTCACGTCGGCAGCCCTTCTGAAGTCGACGAGACACTCCGGCCTTCGCGGCTGGAGCCGGCCGAATACCGAGCGCTTTCGGCCGAGCAGTGTCAATGCCTGGCTGTGAAAGCGTCGGCGGAAGGGAACAGTCTGGCCAGCGAGCGCCGCGCCTTGGCGGCCACCACGTCGCCTCACGGGTACTCCGAAGAAGATCGCCTCAAACTGCAGGTGCTGTGGGCGAGCGAGCTGGAAGCCCGTAATCGCTCGGCATCGCAGGCCCTGGCGGCGTATTACCACGTCGCCCAGGCCGAGGCCAACCGCCCCATCCTTGCCCTTAGCCAGCAGGAACTGGACGAGGCGCTGGCGAACGTCGCCCGGCTGCACAAGCACGGAATGCAGATTCCCTTCGACGAAGGCGAACTCAAACGCCAGCGCCTGGCCGTGATCGACAAGCAGCTCAAGCTGACGAGCCAACTCGACCAGCTAAACGCGCAACTTGTTCGGCTGCTGGGGCTGAGCACGGCCGACGCTCGGCCACGAATCTGGCCAGCCACCGATTTCACGGTCGTGATTGCTCCCACCGATATCGAGCTGGAGGTCGCCCTGGGAACGGGCAACCGTCCCGAGCTGCGATTGCTGTCGTCGCTGCAGTCGTCGCTCAAGGCCAGGAACGTGGAAATCACCCGCGAGGTGATCGGCGGAGCCAGCAGCCTGATCGGCTCTCAATACAAGTTTACCGGGATGGTTTCGCTTTTGGGCGTGCGGGAGTTTTTGGGGCAGCGTCGATCGAACCGTCTGGAGCTGCCGACCCGGCAACGACAGTTGGCCGACTACGCCGACCAGCGCCGGCGCGAGGTGACGCACGAAATCCAGCAAGCGGCCCTCGAGGTCCAATCGACCCTGCGGAGAATCGCGGTCGAAAAGCAGGTGGTCGCGGCCTGGCGTACCGAGCTGGACGAGCTGGCCAAGAAGAGCCAGATCGAAGAGGCGACGTTCCTCGACATTAGCCGGGCTCGCCTGAGGCGGCTGGAGGCCGAAAGCGACGAGATCGAGCAGATCGTCGCCTGGAAAATCGCCCAGGTCAAAGTGAAAGAAGCGCAGGGGATGCTCGTGGCCGAGTGCCAGGGAGATCGCTGCCGGTTTCTCGACTTTCCCGTCGTGCGCCATGCGGGTGGCGAGCCGACGAGCGAGTTCACCGTGCCCGAAGACGTCCAGCCCGCGGCAGAGGAAGGCGAACCCGAAGAGACTCCTGCCACGCCTCTCGGCGAAACAGCCGCGACGGCGACGAAAACGCCCGCGGTGATGCTTGGTCATTCAAAAGCTGGGGCAACGCTGACCAGCCAGTCAAGTCGCCGCTCGGCCGTGAACCGGTCGCCTACGGCCACTCAACCGTCACCCGACAGGCCTGATATGCCCGCTCTGCCCGAGGTGCCCAGTCTGCCCGATGTGTCTGTCGAGGCCCCGCCGTCGTCCGATAGCGTCAATCCCGACGCATAGACACCCCAGCTTCGCGCGTTCGCCATTCACGCCGTTGTCTGCAGTTTAACGCAGACGCGGCGCCAGACTTACTTGCCAGACACGGCTTGCAACGCGACGGTCAAGTCAGGGCTGCATTCTCAAGATTCGGGCAGCAGCAGCCGATATTTGTTCCCCGCCGGGACACGATCTTGATTTCGGCACCCATCGCGTCCGCGCCTCGCGCGGCTGGCCTCCGCTCGGAGCAAACATGTCGACTCTCAATTCCGTCGGGGCTCAGACGGAAGTTCAGGCGCACAAAAAACTCGCTCGGCGGCTGTTTCGATCGATGCTCCGCATCCGGCTGGTCGAGGAAGGGGTCGCCCAGCGCTACGCCGAACAGCAAATGCGTTGCCCGGTACACCTCTGCATCGGTCAGGAAGCGGTCGCGGCGGGCGTATGCGATTTGCTTTCGGCCGACGACCAAGTGATGAGCACCCACCGCGCTCACGGGCACTACCTGGCGAAAGGGGGGAACCTGCCCGCCATGCTCGCCGAAATGTACGGCAAGTCGACAGGCTGCTCCAGCGGCATGGGCGGCTCGATGCACCTCGTCGACCTCGAAGCCGGCTTTTTGGGAGCCGCCCCCATCGTCGGCAGCACCATCCCGATCGCCGTGGGCGTCGCCTTCGGTTCGCTGCTGCGCGGCGAGGATCGCGTGGTCACGGCGTTTTTCGGTGAAGGCGCCACGGAAGAGGGAGCGTTTCACGAGGCGTTGAACTTCGCCGCCCTTAAACGGCTCCCCGTGTTGTTTGTCTGCGAGAACAATCTCTACTCGGTCTACTCACCCCTTTCGGTCCGGCAGCCCCCAGGTCGGGAGGTCTTTCGGCTGGCGGCCGGCCACGGCATCGAAAGCCGCCGAGGCGACGGCAACGACGTGAGCGAGGTGCATGCGGTCGCCGAGGAGGCGCTCCAGCGGATCCGTTCGGGCGCTGGACCCGTTTTTCTGGAGTTCGGCACCTACCGCTGGAGGGAACACTGCGGGCCGAACTACGACAACCACATCGGCTACCGGACGGAAGAAGAGTTTCGCCGCTGGCGGACCTTGTGCCCGATCGAGCGCTCGCGCCAGCGCGGCCTCGAGGAGGGCTGGCTGGCGGACGCGGAAGTTGACCGCTGGAGCGACGAAATTCGGGCCGAGCTGGCGGCCGCAATGGACTTCGCCAGATCGAGCCCGTTTCCCGAATCGCGGACGATGCTCGATGCCGTCTACGTCGAACGGAAGTCGCCTACGTCCGCCAAGAGACGCGCCGCGTGAACGTGCTCCACAGGCAAGATTAAGACAGGAACAGGGATGCGCGAACTAAAGTATTTTCAGGCCGTTCATGAAGCAACGGACCTTTGCATGGCGGCCGATCCGTCGGTCTACGTCATCGGTCTGGGAGTCACCGATCCCAAGGGCGTCTTCGGCACAACGCTGGGATTGGAACAGAAATACGGCGGCGGGAGAGTGATGGACATGCCGTGTGCCGAAAACGGCATGACGGGCGTGGTGCTCGGCTCCGCGCTGGCCGGAATGCGGCCCATCATGGTCCACCAGCGAATCGACTTCGCCCTTCTGGCGATGGAGCAGATCGTCAACCAGGCGGCCAAGTGGCATTTCATGTTCGGCGGCCGCAAGTCGGCTCCGCTCGTCATCCGGCTCTTGGTCGGCCGGGGCTGGGGCCAGGGGCCGCAGCATTCGCAAAGCCTGCACTCCTGGTTTGCTCACGTGCCGGGGCTCAAGGTTGTGATGCCGAGCACGCCGCAGGACGCCAAAGGGCTCCTTATCTCGGCGGTCGAGGACGACAACCCGGTGATCTTCATCGAGCATCGCTGGCTGCACAACATCACGGGACCGGTGCCGGAGGGGATGTACCGGGCTCCGATCGGCGAAGCGCGCGTGCTGCGCCGAGGGGAGGACGTGTCGATCGTGGCCCTTTCGCACATGGCCTTGGAGGCGCATCGTGCCGCGCAGACGCTGGCCCGCGAGGGAATCGAGGCCGAGGTGATCGACCCACGCAGCATCCGTCCCTTCGACGAGCGAACGGTAATCGAATCCGTGCGGCGCACGGGCCGGTTGCTCGTGGCCGACACGAGTTGGCGGCACGCGGGCTTTGCCGCCGAAATTGTGGCGCGCGTGGCCGAAGAATTGGGAAGCCGGCTGAAATGCCCGCCGCGGCGCATCGGGCTGCCGGAATGCCCCACGCCCACAAGCCCGGCCCTGGCAAGCGAGTTTTACCCGACCGCGGCCGACATCGTCTCCGCGGCCTGCGAGATGGTGCAGGCCCGCACCGGGCGGCCCGCCGCCGCGGCTGCGCCGCACTTTTCGGACGTGCCGGATCCAAGTTTCACCGGCCCCTTTTGATTTCGGGAGGCTTTCGAAGACCATGGACGAGATCGCCGTGATCGGCAGCAATTCGTTTTCGGGAAGCGACTTCATCGACTTGCTCCTGGAAAAACCAGGGCGACGAGTGCTCGGCATCAGCCGGTCGCCCGAAAAGAGCCCGTTGTTTTTGCCCTACCGGCGATGGAACGACGGCCGGTTCGAGTTTCGTCAGCTCGATCTCAACCACCACACCGACGAAATCATGGCCGCGCTGGACCGCTTTCAGCCCCAAGCGGTCGTGAACTTCGCGGCGCAGAGCGAAGTGGCGCCGAGCTGGCAGCATCCGGAACATTGGTTTCAGACCAACGTCGTCGCTTTGTCGCGCTTGCTCAACCGCCTGAAAGACCGCGGCTATCTGAAAAAGTACGTACACATTTCGTCGCCAGAAGTTTATGGCACTTGCGTCGGTCGGGTTACGGAAGACACGCCCGTCAACCCGAGCACCCCTTATGCCGCCTCCAAGGCGGCGGCCGACCTCTTTCTGGCCACGCTCGTGAAGAACTTTCAGTTCCCGCTGGTCACGATTCGGGCCACGAACGTCTACGGGGCGCACCAGCAGCTCTGGAAGATCATTCCCCGTTCGGCGATCTACCTGCTGAAGGGAGAGAGGATCTCGCTGCACGGCGGCGGCGCGGCCGTGAAGTCGTACATCCACATCCGCGACGTGTCGCGCGGCGAGTTGCTGGCGACCGAGCGCGGCGGGCCGGGCACGATGTATCACCTCTCTCCGGACCGGGGCTACGAGGTCCGCGAGGTGGTCGAGCGGATTTGCCGGCTGATGGGGCGCGATTTTGCGGCGGCGACCGTAACTGTCGGCGAGCGGCTCGGCCAGGACGCGGCCTACGTGATCGACTCGACGCGGGCCCGCGAAGAGCTGGGCTGGCGGCCAACGGTTGATCTCGACGAAGGGCTCAGGCAGGTTGTCGAGTGGGTTAAACGAAACTTCGCCGAGATCTGCACGCAGTCGTTGGAATACCGCCACGCGGCGTGATCTTGCGTCCGCCAACGCTCGCCCATCATCAGCGATGAACCGGTCGGCCGGCTATTCTCGCTTCACGCCGTCGACGATGTCGGAGGCGATGACGTGCATCTGTTCGGCCGCCGGAGACACGTTCGACCAGATCGGGTCGTTGAGCACGAGCACCGAAACGGCCAGCAGAAAGGTGTACGTCAAGGCGGTCGACCACCAGCAGGGAGCCCAGAATTTCACGGCCGTGCCGAACGAGCTTTTGAGGTGGATGCCGAAACCGGCCCATTCCATGCTCCAAATCTCGTCGAGGATCAGGTGCGACATGAAGCCGATCACCACCGAGCCTGCCTTGTAGTACCGGACCGGCAGGTCGCCCGTGTTGCAGAGCAGAAATGCGAGCCCCGCGAAGATGAGGCACATGGGAATGCTGTGAAAGATGCCGCGGTGGATACTATGGTGCCGCAGAAACCAGCCGAAGCCGAAGCGGATCAAGACGTAGAGGGCGGCGCCGGCCAGCACCATCGTTTCGTGGGTCAGGCCCATCTGCCGGGCACGATCGAACAGGAGCATCGGCACGAAGGCGGCAGCAAATGACAGGCTTTCACGCAGCGGAACGCCTGGGCCGCTATCGAGATCGGGCAACATTCCCGAGACGCTGCACAATCCGGCCGACAAGATGCAGGTCGGCAGGGGGACTTCAAAGAGCACGAGCGCTCCCGCGCCGTAAGCGGCCCCCAGGGCCGTGCTGGCCGTGATATGGACTTTGAACCCTGGCATCGTAAATCCTTTCACTCTGGGCCGAGAGAAACGCCGCGCGGCGAGGAATCTAACGGAAATGGCCGTTTGCGCTAAGACGCGTTTTCGCCAAAGTAGCCGTGCCCAGGACGCTCAAGCACCTGGGGAGCTGGGTGTTTCGGCGTTCCGTCTCCTGCGTTTCCATGCGAGTACCTTGCGGCCGTGCTATAATCGCCCTTGCCTCGCTGGCTGCCCTCGTAAAATCGCGGCCACCTCCCTCCCCGCCAATCGACATGCGAACTTCCATTCCGCTGGCAACGCTCGTCCTGGTCCTCGCTTGTGGATCCGCATCCGGCGACGAAATGGCCGGCGATTTCTTCGAGAAAAAGATCCGGCCGGTTCTGGTGGAGCACTGTTACGAATGCCACTCGGCGGAGTCAAAAACGCTGGCGGGGAACCTGCGACTCGACAGCCGCGACGGAGTTCTCAAGGGTGGCGATAGTGGTCCGGCCGTGGAACCGGGCAAGCCGGACACCAGCCCGTTGATCGTTGCGGTGCGCTACACCGACGATGCCCTGCAAATGCCTCCCACCAAAAAGCTTCCGCCGGCGGTGATCGCTGACCTGGAAGCCTGGGTCAAGATGGGGGCACCCGATCCGCGGACCGCCACGGAATCGACCTCAAGGCCGGCCAGCAGTTGGCCGGAAATCCTGGCCGCGCGCCGCGACTGGTGGAGCTTGCAGCCGGTGGTCGAGCCGCCCGTCCCTGAGCCCAAGGCTGCCGGCTCGCGGACACAGCCCGTCGATCGCTTCATCCTGGCCCGGCTCGAAGAGCAAGGGCTTGAGCCGGCTCCGCCCGCACCGTTGGCTGTCCTCGCCCGGCGCCTGGCGTTGGTCCTCACTGGCTTGCCTCCCACCGCCGAGCAAGTGGCCGAGTTGACGGCCGCCGGTGTGGAAAATCGTGATGCCGCCCTCGAGCGCTACGTCGATTGCCTTTTGTCGACGCCCCATTTCGGAGAGCGTTGGGCACGGCACTGGATGGACGTGGTCCGCTTTACCGAAACACATGGCAACGAATGGAACTACGAGGTTCATCACGCCTGGCGTTACCGCGATTATCTCATTCGTGCCTTCAACGCGGATCTTCCCTACGATCAGTTCGTGCGTGAGCACATCGCCGGCGACCTTCTGCCGCCGAGATGGAACGAGCAGGAGCAATTCAACGAAGCGGTCATCGGCACGGCCTTTTACCGCTTCGGTGAGGTGAACCACGACGACTGCATCTCCCTGCGCGAAATCGGCTACGACCTGGCCGACAACCAAATCGACACGCTGACGAAAGCGTTTCAAGCGACGACCGTCGCCTGCGCCCGCTGCCACGATCATAAGCTCGACGCCGTCTCCATGCGCGACTACTACGCCTTGCTCGGCGTGCTTCGCAGCTCGCGTTTCGTGAGCCATACGATCGACGCGCCCGACATGAACGCCGATCCGCTGCGGCGGCTTCGTGAGTTGAAGGCCGAAATCCGCAAGGAACTGGCGGCGGTGTGGCGGGAAGAAGCACTCCACATCGGCCGCTACATGGAGGCCGCGCAGGCAAAGCGGGCGAACCGCCCTTATGCCGACCAGCTTGCCCAAGGGCTCGATCCAGAGCGGCTGGAGAAGTGGTCGGCCGCGCTGGGCGTCGAGAAGGCGCCGCTGGAAGACCCGCTCGAACCGGCCAGGCGTCTGGCGACGGCGGCGGCATCCGACCAGCCAACGGCCGTGCCCAGCGCCTGGCGAAAACTGCAAGAAGACTACGCCGCGCAGGACCGCGAGCGAGCCGAATTCAACCGGAGCCAGTTCGCGACGTATGTCGATTTTCGCAGCGGCGATTTTAGGGATTGGCAGTCCGGCGGCCAGGGCTTGAGAGAGGCTCCGGCATGCCCGGGCGACTTTGCCCTTTATGACCAGGGAGACCGGTTGGTGAAGTCGGTCTTGCCTGCGGGCCTTTATACGCACCTGCTCTCCCAGAAGCTGAACGGCGCTCTCCGCTCGTCGGTGCTGCCGCCTGGCAAAAAGAAAATCAGTCTTCAGGTCATCGGCGAACGGAGCAGCGCCGTGCGGTTGGTGTCAAATAACTGCCAGCTCAACTACGTAAACTACCGCGCGCTCACCTCCGATTCCTGGCAGTGGGTCACCTTCTCGGTTCCCGACGACGCCGACAGCCTGCGGACCTACGCCGAGTTGGTGACGATGTTCGACAACCCGAAATTCCCCGACCAGTTGAGCCCCCTTGGGGGCGACAACGGCAATTACAAGGTGCCCTGGGAAAAAGCGGCAGACAACCCGCGGTCGTACTTTGGTGTGACAAGAGTCGTGCTGCACGACGGCGGCGAACCACCCAGGGCGGAAATCAAACCTGTTTTGCCCTTGTTCGCGGGCAACGAGGCGGCCAGTTTCACGCAAGTCGCGGAGTGTTATGCGTCGACCTTTCAGCAGGCGCTCGCCGCCTGGGCGGAAGACCGCTCCACCGACGACGACGTGATCTGGCTCGATACTTTTCTGCGGCGAGATCTGCTTACCAACCGGCCCTCGATGTCGCCCCGGCTGGAGATGCTCTGCCAGCAGTACCGCCAGACGGAAGCCTCGCTCGCGCTGCCGCGCATTGTCCCCGGCGTCGCTGACGGCGGCGAGGGAATTCGGCAGCCGGTCTTCGTGAGGGGCGATTGCCGGCGGCCGGGCGACGCCGTCGAGCGACGCTACTTAGAGGTCCTGTCGGCTTCCGCCGGCCCGTTTGCCACGGCCGGCAGCGGGCGGCTCGAGCTGGCCCGGCGCATCGCCAGCCGTGAGAATCCGCTGACGGCCCGCGTGATGGTGAATCGCGTCTGGCATTATCTCTTCGGCACGGGGCTGGTGCAGACCGTTGACGACTTCGGCCACGTCGGAGAGCGCCCCTCCCACCCCGAGCTGCTTGACCACCTGGCGACGCGCTTCATGGCCGATGGTTGGTCGCTCAAAAGGCTCGTTCGCTCGGTCGTCCTGTCGGGCACGTTCCAGGCGGCAAGCCAGCCGTCGACTGCGGCACAGGCACTCGACCCGACCAATCGGCTGTTGTCGCACTATCCGGCTCGCCGCCTGGAAGCGGAGTCGATCCGCGACGCCATTCTCGCCGTCTCCGGCCGGCTCGACCCGACGATTTTCGGCATGAGTGTGCAGCCCTTCCGCCAGCAGGACAACGCCGACCGGCGCCTGTTTGCGGGCCCGCTCGACGGAGGCGGCCGCCGCAGCGTTTACATCAAAAACAATCTCATGGAGTCGCCGCAGTTTCTCGGCTCGTTCAACGTCCCCGGCGGCAAGGTGACTCAGGGCCGCCGTGACGTGACCAACGTACCGGCCCAGGCTCTGGCGATGCTCAACGATCCGTTCGTCGTGGGCCAGGCGCATGTCTGGGCGGGCCGGCTCGCCAGGCGGGGCGATTCGACCGTCGCCGACCGTGTGACGGCCATGTTTCAGACGGCCCTCGGCCGCCAGCCGAGCGAGGCTGAGCAGCAGCGATTCGCCCGGGGCGCCGTGCAGCTTGCCGCGCTGCACGGCGTGGCCGAAGCCGACCTGCTCACGAGCGAGGCGGTCTGGGCCGACATGGCGCACGTCATGTTCAACCTGGCCGAGTTCGTGTACGTGCCGTGAGGCTACGGAGTGATCTGCACGTCGTTAGAAATGCGGTTGCGCGACGAGCCGAACTGCTCTTCGATGAAGGTCGTGTACGGCCCCATGAATTGCCCCGGCGCGGCTGCCGCCGACTTGCCCGATAGCTTGCCTTTCTGCCTCCAGACGTCGGCCGATATCGGGAACTCGATTCTCCCGGTCGGATCGCTCACGACCCAGAAGTATTGGCGAGAACGGTCGAGCGGTCCGCGATCTTGCCGATAGTCGACGCCGAACTCGCCCGAACCTCGCTTGGAGGCGTTCCACAGCGTGATGGGATAACCGGAAGGTGAGGGTTCGTCGGCGGCGATTGCCGGGCTCGCGGGCGCGGATGCTTGCCGAGGAGAATTGCTGCCTTGCGCAGCGCGGTCCGTTCGCCTTACGGCATGGTCCGCACCGGGCGCTGGTTGCAAGAGTCCGATCACTGTGAACAGTGCCGACACAGGCACGAAGAAGAAAAAAACCGCGTAGGCGACCCAATCGCCGAAGCTCTTCTGCCGTCCGTCGTCCTGGGACCGGCCTTTCTTTTTCCGCTTTTTGGGCAATGGGGGAAACGCCGGGGGCAGCGACGGCTGGGGAGGACTTGCCGCAAAAGGATCCGCATAGGGACCCCGCTCGGTGAAGAGCCCCCCTGTCAAATCATCCGGTTCGGCGTAGGGCGTGGCGGGTTGGACAACCTCCGCTTCCATCAAAGGTGCCGCTTGCGCGGGCTCGACCGGGTCGGCCCATCGCGTGGGCGCCGTGGGTGCCGCCGGTCCGATCGGCTCGGCGAGGGGGAGCACTTCCGAGGATGAGTCGCTGGCTGGCCTCGACCTGGCCTTCGGCCGGGACGGCTTTGCGCGCTCGACCGGAGGCGTCGCTCGCCGCGGCCGCGGCTGTGGCGTCACCGAGGCATCGTGCGGGGTACTCGACGGAGGCGCAGCGTAGTCGAGCGGCGGCACCAGGAATCGATGTCCGCACGTGCAGACCACGGGCTTGCCCACCCGCCGCTTGTCGCGCGGGTAGCTGGCTTGGCACTTGGGACATTGGAACGAATCAGGCATACGTTCGGAGGCTACATGCCTAGTGATGGACCGAGCTTGGCAACCCAAAGCATCACCTGGACGATGCCGACGAAGATGCAAAGCGAGGATGCCAGCATCAAAAGGCTGATGTCCCACTCGCCCACTTTCGTCCATCCGTAAATAAAGGCCACCAACTGGCCGCCGCAACACACCAGGACGATGCAGGCGATCCCCCAGCCGCTTTCACCGTGCTTAAACATCTCCACGACAATCGCCACATAGCAGGCGAACGCGGCCAAATGCAGCAGCAAATTGGCAATCTTAAAGTAAGAGACTGCATCCAATGCGATGACCCTTTCGCGAAAGGATTCTCTTATGGACTTGACTTCACGATCCAGTATACCGAGAAGGCCGAGTGGGCGTTTGAAAAATCTCGGAGCATAACTCCGGCTGCTTGCTAGTCGGGACGTAGGACGAGCGCGGTCAGTCCCGTCTGTTCGCAGGCGCGGATCAGAAGAAGAGGATCAAGACAGCACCCTATAGCCGCGCCCGATAGGCTGCGCGTTTAGTCGCCCCTTTTGGCAGACGTCGGTTAATCGACGCCCGATCCTTAGCAACTCAAGTCGCTGACGGCAGAGCAACCGCACCATACAAAAAGTCATACTCATCGCGGGTCAAAAGGGCTGCCAACCGTTCGTCCCAGATTAGGTTCGTCTCGCCCTTCTGGAGCTTGGAAAACCGATATTCCTCCAGCCGCTGAAGCTGACGCTGACGTGCCGCAAAGGCCGGGCAAAACGTCTGCAGCGGCGAAGTGACCCTCAAAATGGCCCGCATCACCGGATCGGCCAAAAGCAGACGCCGTTGAAGGTCGTCCCCTTTACGACAGGCCGCGTGATAGTCCCAGCAGGTGAGAAAGACGTGCGTGGCTCGCATCAAACGCATGCCGATGTTCCAGGCGGCGTAAGCGATCAGTCCGCCGCTGGTCAACGTCAACAGAACCAACAGCAATACATACAGCAAGTCGAAGAAACGGTGCTCCATCGCTGATACTCCCAATCTCCAACAGATGACCACGGGAAACCGGGCCCCTTTTACATCTTTACTCCTGCATCTGCTTCCGGCTGACAAGCGGCGAGCCAGCGGGCGGCGTTTTCGACAATTTGTAGCGGCTCGCGCTGCAGGTAGACCGAAAACGTCTCGTGACCCGGGCGGAAATAGAACACCTTGCCGCGCCCCAGCGACCAGACGCAGCCGCTGCGGAAGGTCTCGCCTCTAGCCCAGGTCTCACGCAACACGACCTCGTCCGGGGCCGGCACATGAAACGGCTCGTTGTACATCTCGGTGTGCTGAATCTGAAACGTCTCGCTCAGGCCGCGGGCGATGGGGTGGGCGGGCAAAAGCACGTGCACCTTGCTGGCGGCGCCGTCCGGCCGATAGTCGGGAAAGCAGCAGTTCGGAAGGTCGACCCGCACCAACCGCACCTCGCCGCCCGGCTTCAGGGCGTAGTACGCCGGCGTGACGAGCGAATCGGCGGCCGGGGGGATTCTGCCCGCTGGCGGCACGAACTCGAACTTCACCGGTTCCTTGCCGTCGGGGTAGCGCCGGCGGGCGTCGTGCCGGGTTCGCTCGTTCATGGCCTCCATAAACGGCGTCGACCAGTGCGCCGAGTGCAGGGCGATCAGCGACAGCCGCCCGGCCAGAATCGGCTCGATTATTTTCTTGCGGGCCGTTTCGGGCGTGATCTCGGTCTGTCGCACGTGCCCCCACCAGACGAGCACGTTCGCCCACGCCAGATCGGCGTCGGCCAATCCTTGCTCCGGATCATCGAGCCGCACCGACCGCACTTCGATGCCCGGCTGGGCCTTCAGCCAGGCCGCGATGGCGTTGCCCAGGAAGTCGGGGTAGGCCTGTTTCTGTGCCGGCTGCTGCTCGTCCCAGACGAGCACGCGAACGGCGGGCGCCTCGTCGGCCGAGGCGGTGAGGGAGGCGCTCGCGGCCAGAAGCGAAGTCGTTTGCAAGAACCGGCGTCGGGAAAGGGGATTCATGATTTGGTGACCGGGTGCCTGTGGAAAACCGCTCGACGCATACTAACCCGAAGCGCGCGCGAAGAGAACCGGCTCACTTTCTCTTTCGGGACCGGGCGGCGCCGCGGATGATCGCCAGCCCTGCCTGCGCCGCCGAGCCCCCCGACGATGAGCGTCTAAGTGCCCGACATGTAAATTGAGCTGCCGTGCGGTCGGGGCGGCTGGCCACGAACGGAGCGACCTGGCGTTTGGACTTAACCGAAACCGGCAATTCGCGTAAGATGCTGCGAATTCGTGGCATGGCCAAGGACGGCGCAAAACGACCCACGGTGGCATTCGACTCAGGGAGGAGAAACGATTCATGCCCGCCCCTTTGAAGATTCTGGTGACCGGCGGAGCCGGCTATCTCGGCTCGGTGCTTGTTCCTACCTTGCTCGAGCAAGGGCATTCAGTCACCGTGCTCGACAACTTCCTTTTCAACCAGAACAGCCTGCTGGAATGCTGCGCGAATCGCCGCTTTTCGGTAATTCGCGGCGATTGCCGTGAGGCCGCCGTGCTGCGGCGCGGCCTGCAGGACGCCGACCTCATCGTCCCGCTGGCGGCCATCGTCGGCGCGCCGGCCTGCGCAGCCGACCCCACGGCAAGCCGCTCGACGAACCTCGACGGCATCAAGCTGCTGTTGTCGCTCCGATCGCCGAGTCAGCGGGTTATCTATCCGACTACGAACAGCGGATACGGGATCGGCGAAAAGGGCAAATACTGCACGGAAGAAACGCCCCTGCGACCCATCTCGCTCTACGGCACGACCAAAGTCGAAGCGGAACAGGCCGTGCTCGAGGCCGGCAACTCGATCACGTTCCGCCTGGCGACCGTGTTCGGCATGTCGCCCCGGATGCGCATTGACCTGCTGGTGAACGATTTTGTCTACCGGGCCGTGAACGACCGGACCGTCGTCGTCTTCGAGGGACACGCCAAGCGGAATTATATCCACATCCGCGACGTGGCTCGTGTCTTCCTGCACGGCATCGAACATTTTTCGAGCATGCGGGGTCAGCCATACAACGTGGGACTCAGCGACGCAAATCTCTCCAAGCTGGAGCTATGCGCCCGGATCAAGGCGCACCTGCCGCAGTTCGTCTACCTCGAAGCGCCGGTTGGCGAGGACCCCGACAAGCGCGACTACATCGTCTCCAACGAGAAGATCGAGCGTACCGGCTACCGTCCCGCCTTCTCCATCGACGACGGCATCGGCGAACTCGTCAAGGGTTACACGGTTTTGAAAAACGGCCGCTACAGCAACGTGGGTTGAGCCATGATCGAGCGGTTCTATCGCGCTTTGTATCGTATCCGCCGCGTCGAAGAAGAGATCGCGCGCGTGTATCCGCAGGACAAGATCAAAAGTCCGGTCCACCTTTCGATCGGCCAGGAAGCGATCTCGGTGGCGGTGTGCGACGCGCTCGCTCCCACCGACGTCGTCTTCGGCACGTACCGCGGGCACGCTCTCTACCTGGCCAAGGGGGGCGACCTGCGGCAGATGATCGCAGAGCTTTACGGCAAGGCGACCGGCTGCTCCCAAGGCAAGGGGGGCTCGATGCACCTGGTCGACACCGACGCGGGTGTGATGGGCACCTCGGCGGTGGTCGGCACGACGATCGCCAACGCGGTGGGCTACGCCTACGCCATGGCATATCGCCGCAGCGGCGTGATCGTCGCCAGCTTCTTTGGCGACGGGGCAACCGAGGAGGGCGTGTTCCACGAGAGCCTGAACTTCGCCGCCCTGAAACGCCTGCCGATGATCTTTGTCTGTGAGAACAACTCCTACGCCATCCACACCCACCAGCTTCGCCGGCAGGCGCTGGCCAACATCGCCGAAAGGGCGCGCAGCTACGGCATCCGTTCTCAGCGCATCGACGACGGGGACGTGGTCAACTTGCATGAGCGGGTGCGTGAGGCGGTCGACGAGATTCGCGCGGGCCACGACGGCCCGTATTTCTTTGAGTGCAAAACCTACCGCTGGCGGGAGCACGTCGGGCCGGCGAACGACTGGCACCTCGGCTATCGCCAGCCGCAGGAGGCGCAAAGCTGGTTCGAGAACGATTCGTTGCGGCAGCTTGCCGGCCAGCTCGACGAGGGCCGCCGCCGCGAAATCGAAACGGAGGTGGAGTGCGAGATCGAGGTCGCCTTCGCCTTTGCCGAGCTCAGCGCCGAGCCCAAGCCGGCTGCGCTCTACACCGACGTAGTGAAAGACGACGGGCTACACCTTGCGGGCCAGCAGACCAGAAACCGAAACGCCTCGGGGCAACCCTCGCGAGGGCAAACCGTCCCGAAGCATGCGGCCGAGCCCCATCAGGCTCCGCTGCCGCTTGAATCCGATCTGCCCGCGGCCGCCTGAGCGCCAGAACCATGCGAAAAGCTTCGACTAAAGCTGACAAAAAACGTTCGCGGTCGAGAACCGCCCGGCCCGCTGGCGAGTCTTCCGTATCCCCGTCGCTGACCGGCCTTCCCCGGCAGCTTTCTTACGTGGACGCGATCCGCGAAGCCACCGACCAGGAGATGGAGCGTGACGCCTCGGTGATTCTCTTCGGCCTCGACGTCGACGACCCCAAGGCAATCCAAGGCACGACCCGCGGGCTGGCCGCCAGGTACGGCGCCGAACGCGTCTTCGGTACGCCGCTGTCCGAGGACGGCATGACGGGGGCGGCGGTGGGCATGGCGCTGGCCGGCTTGCGACCGATCCACGTCCACATCCGGATGGATTTCTTGATGCTGGCGATGAACCAGCTCATCAACGTCGCCGCGAAAAGCCGCTACATGTACGGCGGCCGCGTGTCGGTGCCGTTGGTGGTGCGATCGATGATCGGCAAGAGCTGGGGGCAAGGCGCCCAGCACTCCCAGGGTCTGTACTCGTTTTTTATGCACGTGCCCGGCTTGAAGGTCGTGGCTCCCTCCACACCGTACGACGCCAAGGGGACCCTCCTCGCCGCCATTCGCGACGACGACCCGGTGATGTACGTCGAACACCGCCTGCTGCACTTTCAGCAGGGGCCGGTGCCCGAACCCTCGTACACCGTCGAGCCGGGCAAAGCGCGAATCACGGCGGCAGGCAGCGACGTTACGATCGTCGGCATCTCGTGGATGCAGATCGAATGCCTGCGGGCCGAGCGCTATTTGCGCGACGTCGGCGTTTCGGCCGAGGTCATCGACCCAATCTGGCTCTCTCCGCTCGACATCGGCACGATCGTCGAATCGGTAAGGAAGACCGGGCGGCTTTGCGTGGTCGACAATGGCTGGACCACCTGCGGAGCCAGCGCCGAGATCGTGTCGCAAGTCGTCGAGCGTTTGCAGGGTCAACGGACGATCGCCGTACACCGCATCGGGTTTGCCCCGGTTACTTGCCCGACCGCACCGAGCCTGGAAGCCGAGTTCTATCCCGATGCACGGACGATCGCCGCGGCCGCCTACGGCATGGTGCGCGGCGAAGCGTGGCTGCCGGAGAAACGCGACGAACCGCAAAACGTGGCGTTCAAAGGGCCGTTTTGAGGATCCGGGCGACCGATCTGGAGTTCGGGCGGCGCCAGCGAGTCAAACCGAAGACAAGCGTTCCACTCAAAAGCCAGATGAACCGAACTGTGCTATCCCCGCCGCCGAGCTCATCCGCCTCCGTTTCTCTCGATTGGCCGTTGATGCGGAACAATTTCGCGCGTTCGGACCTGGAGGCCGTCGTGGACCTGCTGCGGCAGGACGACCCGGTCCTGACGCAGTCGAGCCAGGTGCGCGCATTCGAGCGTGAATGGTCGCAATGGCTGGGTGTCGAGCATAGCGTGTTCGTCAATTCCGGTTCGTCGGCGAATCTGCTGACGATGGCCGCCTTGCGGGCTACGGCGGGACCGGGCGAGGTGATCGTTCCGACGCTCACCTGGGTCTCAGACATCGCGGCCGTCCTTCAAAGCGGCTTCGAGCCGGTGTTCGTCGACATCGATCCTCGCACGCTGGGCATGGACAACGACGAAGTGATCCGCAAACTGTCGCCCCACACCAAAGCCGTCTTCCTGACGCACGTGCTCGGCTACAGCGGATTATCGCTTCAGCTCCTGGACGAGCTCACCCGGCGGCGGATCCCGCTGATCGAGGACTGCTGCGAGTCACACGGGGCGACGTTTCATGGCTTCAAGCTGGGCACGCTCGGCCTCATGTCGAATTTCTCGTTTTATTACGCCCACCATCTGACCACCATCGAAGGGGGCATGATCTCGACCAATGACGATCGGCTTTACCAGGTGTTGCGCATGCTCCGTTCGCACGGAATGGTTCGCGAAGCGACCGACGACGAGTTGCGGGCCGCATATCATGCCGATTACCCGGACCTGAACCCCGAATTCATCTTCGCATACCCGGCTTACAACGTTCGCAGCACGGAAGTCAGCGCCGTCATCGGACGCAACCAGCTCAAGCGGCTCGACGACAACATCGCCGCCCGCCGCGACAACCTGGCCCTGTTTCTCGATCACCTCGACGGCCGCAAATATCAAACGGACTTTGCTGTCGACGGCTGCTCCAGTTACGCGCTGACGCTGGTGCTCAAGCAGGCCGACGCCCAGCTTGCCGATCGCCTGGCGCAGGAGTTGAAGCGAGCGGGGGTTGAGTTTCGCCGCGGGATGTCGGGCGGCGGCAATCAGCTTCGCCAGCCCTACCTTCGCAACCATTTGAAACGCGACCTGTGGCAAGAGTATCCGAAGGTGGAGCACGTCCATTTTTACGGCTTTTACATCGGCAACTATCCCGAACTCCCGCGCGAAAAGATTCTCGCGCTGTGTGAACTGCTGAACGGGTTGTAAACATCGCTATAGGACGCGCCGCCCCCGACAGGCCTCCAGGTTTTTCGCGTCATGCTCGACCTCGTCCTGATCAATCCGGCTAGCCGGACGCAAGTCTATCAATCGCTCGGCCATCAACTGGCTGCCATCGAGAATCCGGTCTGGGCCGGACTGATGGCCGAGTTTGCCCGACGGCACGGACTGTCGGTTGAGATCGTCGACGCCGAAGCGCTTGGCTTGACGCCCGAGGAGGTAGCCTACGAGGTTGCCGCGCGCAAGCCCCGGCTGGCGGTTGTTGTGGTCTACGGTCATCAGCCGTCGGCGTCGACGCAGATCATGCCCGCGGCAGGGCGGACGTGCCAGGCCATCAAGGACTCTCTGCCGGAACAGCCGGTTCTGCTGGCTGGCGGGCACGTGGCGGCCATGCCCCAGCGGACGCTGGAGGAAGAGCCGGCCGATTTTGTGGCCGCGGGCGAAGGGCTGTGGACGATCGTCGAACTGGCGGCGGCGCTCAAAGCCAGCTCGGAGCCCGATTTCAGCCGCGTACGCGGGTTGTGGTATCGCCGAGACGCCGCCATGTGCTCGACGCCGGCCGCGCCGCTTGTGAGCGAGTTGGACGACCAGATGCCCGGAATCGGCTGCGATTGGCTGCCCATGGACCGCTACCGGGCGCACAACTGGCACTGCTTTGGCGGCTTCGATCGGCAGCCTTACGCCGCCCTCTATACGACGCTCGGCTGCCCCTACCGCTGTTCCTTCTGCTGCATCCAGGCGCCGTTCAAAGAGGGGGAGCAAGCGGCCGGGCTGAAGGCGGGTGTGAATAGCTACCGCTTCTGGTCGGCGGAGCACGTGATCCGCCAGATCGACAAGCTGGTGATCGAACACGGCGTGCGCAACATCAAGATCGCCGACGAGATGTTCGTCCTCAATCGCCGCCACGTGGCGGCCATTTGCGATCTGATTGTCGAGCGCGGCTACGACTTAAACGTGTGGGCTTACGCGCGGGTCGACACGGTACACGACGGCCTGCTCGACAAGCTGTCGCGGGCCGGCGTCCGCTGGCTGGCGTTCGGCATCGAGTCGGCCAGCGAGCAGGTACGGGGCGGCGTCGACAAACGGTTCTCGCAGGAGCAGATTTTTGCGACGCTCGACAAGGTCCGTGCGGCCGGCATCCACGTGATCGGCAACTACATCTTTGGACTACCGGACGACAACCTGCAGAGCATGCAGGGCACGCTCGACCTGGCCTTGGAGCTCAACTGCGAGTTCGCCAACTTTTACACCACAATGGCCTACCCCGGCTCGCCCCTCTACCAGCAGGCGCTGGCGGCCGGCTGGGCCTTGCCGCAGTCGTGGTCGGGCTACTCGCAGCACGCGGTGGACACACTCCCCCTGCCGACTCGGCATCTGACGGCAGAACAGGTGCTCGCTTTTCGCGACGCCGCGTTCGACCGCTACTACAGCGACCCGATGTATCTGGAAATGGTTCGTGCGACGTTCGGCGAATCGACCGTCGAGGAAATCCGCGCCATGGCCGGTCACCGCCTCCGGCGCAAGTTCGTCCGCAACGAAGCCTGCCTACAGCCGTCGAGCGGCATCGCGTCGCGGTGACTCGCGTTTCGAGCCTTCCCAAGACTTCTCGCGGCCTGCTTCTTGGGCCACCAGAAAAAAGGGAGGCCCAAGTGAGTGCCGTGCCCAATTGTCCTTCAAACCCGACCATTAAGCGGCCGCCTGACTACCAACGCGATAGATCACCAAGCCGCCCGTCAACCTGCTTCGGCCTGCCGGGAGTGGGCCAGTGCTTCGGCCAAATAGCGGCCGGTGATCGAATCGGGCGAACGCGAGACGAATTCGGGGGTTCCCTGGACCACGACACGCCCCCCTTCGTCCGCCGCTCCGGGACCAAGGTCGATCACGTAGTCGGCCGCTTTGATCAGGTGCAGATTGTGCTCCACCACGATCAACGAATGGCCCACGGCCAGGAGGGCCTCGAAGCAATCGAGCAACTGCACGATGTCGGCGAAGTGCAGCCCGGTCGAGGGCTCGTCGAGCAAGAAGAGCGTCCGGCCGCGGCTGGCCGACGACATGTAGGCGGCCAGCTTCAATCGCTGCGACTCCCCGCCGCTGAGCGTGTTGGCCGGCTGCCCCAGACGCACGTAGTCGAGCCCGACGTCGATCAAGCGCTTAAGCCGGGCCTGCACCTTCGTTTGACCCCGAAAGAACGTGAACGCCTCGCGCACCGTCATGTCGAGCACTTCGGCGATGTTGCGGTCGCGATATCTCACCTCCAGAATCTCTTTACGATAACGGTGGCCCTGGCACTGCGAGCATTTCATGTAGACGTCGGCCAGAAACTGCATGTCGATCTCAACGTAGCCGGCCCCCTCGCAGGCCTCGCAGCGGCCGCCGGCCACGTTGAAGCTGAAATGGCTGGCGGTGTGGTTATGCGTACGAGCGTCGATCGTCTCGGCGAACACCTGGCGGATTTCGTCGAACACTTTGAGGTAGGTGACCGGGTTGGAACGGGGAGAGCGGCCGATCGGCGACTGGTCGACCATGATGAGGTCATTGATCTGGCCGTCGCCGAAAACGTCGTCGTGCTCAAGCGGCCGAGGCGAGTCCTTCCGCAGTCGCTGACAAAGGGCCGGGTAGAGCGTGTCTTCCACCAGCGTGCTCTTACCCGACCCGCTCACGCCGGTCACGACGCAGAACAAGCCGAGCGGGAACTCGACCGTCACGTTCTGCAGGTTGTTCCCGCGAGCGCCGGCCAGGCGGATCCAGCCGTGGTCGGGCGGGCGGCGCCGGCTGGGAGGTCGGACCATGCGCCGCCCGGCCAGATAATCGCCCGTCAGGCTTGAAGCCGAGGCCTCCATTTCGGCCGGAGTTCCTTGAAAGACGATCCGGCCGCCGCGTTCGCCAGCGGCGGGACCAACCTCGATCACCTGATCGGCGGCACGGATCAGCGACTCCTCGTGCTCAACGACCACCACCGTGTTGCCGCGGTTACGCAAGTTCTCGATGGCCCGCAACAGCCGGTCGGTATCGTGCGGGTGCAGGCCGACGGAAGGCTCGTCCAGCACATAAAGCAGATTGACCAGGCTCGAACCCAAAGCCGAGCCGAGCGCCACCCGCTGCGACTCGCCCCCACTCAGCGTGCGCAGCGTGCGATCGAGCGTCAGGTAGCCCAGCCCGACCGATTCCAGGTAGTGGAGGCGGGCCCGGACTTGGTCGAGCATCATGCGCGCGACCGCTTGTTCCCATGCCGGAAGGTCCAAGTCGCGGAAAAATCCTGCGGCCTGTCGAATCTTCGTCGCCACGACCTGGGCGATATTCATGCCGCCGACGCGAACCGCGAGCGCCTCCGGCCGCAGCCTGCAACCGCCACAAGCCGAACACGGCCGATAGCTCCGCCAGCGGCTGAGGAAGACGCGGATGTGCATCTTGTACTTCCGCCGCTCCAGCCAGGCAAAGAACCCTCGCAGGCCCCCGAACTTTCTCTCCGGCACCCCCTCGAAGACGAGCCGTCGCTGGATGTCTGTCAGCTCACCGTAGGGCACGTCGACGGGCAGACCGTAGTCCGGCGCCAGTTCCAGCAGTTCCTCCAACTCGTGGGCGTAGGCCGGTGTATTCCAGGGTGCGATCGCCCCCTCGCGCAGGGTCTTGCGGTCGTCCGGCACGACAAGCTCCATGTCGATGTCGACGACATTCCCGAAACCTTCGCAGTTGGGGCAAGCGCCGAGCGGGCTGTTGAAACTGAAAAGCCGCGGTTCGAGGGCCGGGTACTCGCGTCCACAGTCTTCGCAGGCCAGCCGCGTGCTCCACGCCAGACGCCGCCAGGGCCGGTTGTCGATTTGCGTTTCGCGACCGCGGGCCAGAAGTGCCTCGGGCATTCCCTCGCCCGTCGGGTCGGTCGATTCGACGTAAACGTGGCAGCGGCCGTCGCCCTTGTGAAAGGCCGTCTCCAGCGAATCGCGAACTCGCTCGTCGCTCGCGCCGCCCGCCGCCAGCCGGTCGACCACGACGTCGACTTGGCGTCGTTCGACGGGCGGCGGTTCGGGCGAGCGGTCGGAGGTCAATTGCCAGGGGGTCTCACTCGCCTCGTCCAGATTCAGCAGCCTCCCTTCCGTGACGACACGCACGAACCCCTCCTCGCGCAGCGCCGTGGCCAGTTGATTCAGGTCGCCGGCGGCCAGCATTTCGTAGGGAAAGGTCACCAGATAGCGCGTCCCGCCGGGCAGTTGCGTGAGGGCGGCCGCGACGCTCTGCGGCGTGTCCCGGCGCACCTGGCGACCGCATTGCAGGCAGAACACGGCTCCGATCTTGGCAAACAGCAGCCGCAGATAGTCGTAGATCTCGGTGGCCGTGCCGATGGTCGAGCGGCTCGAACGGCTGGGCGTCTTGCTGGCGACGGCGATGGCCGGAGGGATGCCGTCAATTCGGTCGGCCGTCGGTTTTTCGAGCCGCTCGAGAAACTGCCGCGTGTAGGCGGAGAAGGTTTCGATATACCGCCGCTGGCCTTCGGCGTAGAGCGTGTCGAACGCCAGGCTGCTCTTGCCGCTGCCGCTGACCCCGCAGAACACAATCAGCCGACGGTGGGGCAGATCGAGGTCGACCCGTTTGAGGTTGTGGACCTCGACGCCACGCAGGGAGATAGCCCGATCGACTGCCACACGCGCTCCTGTTTGCCGCCTGCACAAAGTGTCAAACCTTTTATCATAGGCCGGCAGGGTGAGCGCGTGAACCGGGCAACGCCAACCTCGTAGGAGCAACCCGCCGTGTGCCGTTGGAGGCGGAAGCGGGTGGAGGCGCTCGTGGTGCGCGGGAAGCGAGCGAGAATTCCGTACCCCCTCGGCGGCGCGGCCACGGCACACGACGTTGCCTGCTACTTTGGGCAACGGTACGCGGGAGCGTGCCGGCTACGATTCCAATCCCAGGCGCTTATACTCCCCGGCTAACCAGCGGGGGATGTCGCTGCGATACCAGCGAGAGAACCAGCTCTCCGTCGGACCGCCGGGCAGGTTCGTCCAGGCTTCATCGAGGCCCAGATCGGTCACGAAGTGATAGGAGGGAGCAAACGTCGTTTCGCGGCGGGCCGCGCGCAGCAGATGCCCCTGAAAGGGCGTGGCATGGTTACCCAGCATCGGCATCTCTTGCGTGTGCATCCCCAACGCACGGCCGACGAACTGCGTCTCAAAGTAGCGATTGGTGAATTTGAAGGCGTTGGTTTTCGACCACGGCTGATCGACTTCGCCGGCCAACCTGGCCGCGGCGACGCGGATGAGCTCGCCCTTGTCGCGCCCCTGCCACCAGAGCGATTCGTCCTTCTTCAAGAGGCGGTCAATGCACGTGATCACCATCATCGAGAAGCCGGCCCGCGAGCAAAGGTAGAGCATTCGCCGCCAGCCGATCTCCTGCCCGAAGATTTCGAGCAGCACGTTGCGGTAAAGACGGGAGAAGAGGGTCGCCTCCAGGCTGTCGGGATCGTAGCGACAATCCCAGGCGGCGAGCCGGCGTTTGACGTCTCCCTCCGGCAGGTGCGGAAGAAAGACGGCGACGAGGTCACGGGCCTGCGTGCTCACGACGTCGTATTGCAGCTCCTGCATGTCGGCCAACGTGGCCTGCGAAAGCTCTTGCAGCCGCTCGTCAATCCGCCGACGCCGGTAGTCGGGCAAAACCTGAGTCACCAGCCGCGGACCGCCGGGCAGATTGATGTCTTCGTTGGCGCTGGCGACATAACCTTCCGGCGGATCGTAAAGGCGCGGCAACTCGTCGCTGGCGACCCATCCTTGCCAGTGGTTCGCCGGATCCCAGGCAGGAATCGGCAAGATGCCGCTGTATTGCGGCGGCCGGCGAGGAAAGCGGCCGTTCGTCTGCCAACCAATGTGCCCATCGCCGTCGGCAATCACCCAACACAACGTCGGCTGCGAACACGCACGTACGAGTTCCATCGCCTCGGCCGTATGCCGGCACTCGACGAGCCGCAACCAGGTGGAGATTGACTGGCCCGCCCCCTCCGCGTCGCCTGACCAAGCGGTCGAGAGGCATAATCCGCCGGCGCTGGTTTCGGGTTCGGATTCCAGCGTTCCCACGTCGTTGAAGTAGACTCGCATGGTTTGCGGGTCTTCTCCCTTGCGGCCGATCTCTTCGATCCGCACGTTGAAATCGCGCCACTCGTCACCCCGCCGATACTGCCAGCCGTCGGCGCCGGGCCGGCAATCTTCGATGAAATAGTCGCAGGTGTCTCCCTTGAGGTAGGTCACGCCCCAGGCGAGACGATTCGTGCGGGCGACGGCGAACAACGGGCAACCGGGCAACGTGGCGCCCATCACGTAATGCTCGTCCCACTCCACCACCGCCTCGTACCAGATGGAGGGCAGGCGATTGACCTCCAGATGTGGGTCCGACGCCAGCAGGGCGTCGCCCGTGGCGCTGCGGGCGGGAGAGACGGCCCAGGCGTTGCTGCCCGCCAGCCGCGGCAGGTCGGTGATCAGCTCGAGCGCCTCGTCGGAGAGGCGGCTGGCGATCTTGATCTGCCGCAGCAGGTCGAAGTCGGCGCTGTCCAGCAGGGGAGCGAACAGCTCCTTGAGCTTGTCGCGATCGACCCCGGCCTGAATCAGCTCCACCAGCAGCCGCTCGTTTTGCTGCTGGCTGACGACCAGCCCCGCGTAATTCAGGAGGTTGCCCACCAGCAGCACCGACTGCTGGTTCCAGGGTTGCGGATGAAAGCCGACGGCCCACATCGGCAACGAGCGGCCGGCCCGCTTCATGCCGTCGTTCACTCCCTGGCAGTAGGCGGTCAGGTTGCTGAACGTGAGGTCGTCGAGCGAGGCGACTTCCCGCTCCAGGTGCAAGTAGAGCCCCACGCGGCGAAAAAAGCGGTCGGTCTCGACCAGCTCGGGCTTGTCGGCGATCAGTTCGGCGGAGCGACCGCTGGCGACGGCCTGCGAGAAGAGGATCTGCGTCGGCCGATCGAGCGCATGCAAATAGCCCAGACCATACAGAGCGCTGGGCCAGTCGTTCGCCCGGATGTGCGGCACGCCGTTGTCGTCGCGGGCGGCCGAGAATCTGCGGCGGGGGTTCTTGATCCGCAGGGGCTTCACAATCAGCAGGCCATCGTGCCGTGTGCGTCTTGCAGTGTGCCTCGAGCAGTCATGCCACTGGCGGAGCGAGAGCGGCCGGTTAACCCTTGCGATGGCGAATCTTGGCACGCATGCGGCGCTTCTTGCGGCCGATCTTGCGTCGTCCCTTCCCGGTCTTCTTCGTTCCCACTCGTTGCTCCCACTGAAAAGAATTCCACGATGCTAAACGTGCATAGTAGCAAATCCCGGTCCGACGGCAAGATCGCTCGTGTTGACCCAAAGTTGGCCCTTCGCTAGAATTCGCGATGGGTCAACAGAAGTGTTTTTCGAGTTGAGGTTGACCCTCGCTCGTAAATCATAATCGTCGGTCGTCTCAGGCCAATCACGCATCGCACGCCCAGTCTTCGCGTGAAAAAGTTGTTGATCGGTTGCGGTTTCTGAAAGTAAGCCGGGGCAAGAGCAGGAACGCGTAGGATGCACGTTCGCTCGACGGGCGCGGGAGTCGAGGTTCTCGCGCCGGCCAAGTTGAATCTGTTTCTTGAGGTCCTCGGCAAGCGCCGCGACGGGTTCCATGAGATCGAAACGCTCATGTACCCCATCGGGCTGTACGACACGCTGCTCTTTAGCGACGACCCGGGCGGACAGATAAGCCTGACCTGCCAGCAGACGGCCGAACCGGGCGTTCAGGCGGCGACCAGCGGCGCGGAAGCCCTTCCCGCGGGAGCCGACAACCTCGTGGTGCGGGCCGTGGAACTGGTGCGTCGCCGTCTGGGGGTCACGAACGGCGCCCGGCTGCGATTGATCAAGCGCATTCCGCTGGCGGCGGGGCTGGCGGGGGGCTCGAGCGACGCCGCGGCGGCCCTGTTCGCCGCCAACCGCGTCTGGCGGCTCGGACTCGCGCGGGGGGAACTGGCGGCCCTCGCCGCGGAACTCGGGAGCGATATCCCGTTTTTCCTGCACGGCGGGCCCGCCGTTTGCCGCGGACGGGGCGAGATCATCGAGCCAACCTCCGGACTGGGACAGCTTCATTTTGTCGTGGTTCGGCCGCCCGCTGGGCTATCGACGGCCGACGTGTACCGAGCCTGCCGGCCCTCGGCCGAGGCGCGCCGCGTGGGAGGACTGATCGAGACGCTACGGCGAGGCTCGCTGGCGGGCGCGGCAGGCTGTTTGCACAACGCCCTACAAGCGGCAGCCGAAGCGCTCTCGCCGTGGATCGCCCGGCTGAGCCGCGTGTTCAGCCAACTCGACTTTTTGGGGCATCGCATGAGCGGCAGCGGTACGAGTTACTTCGGACTATGTCGGCATGCCCGCCACGCACGGCGGCTTGCCGCTTTGTTGCGGGCACGTGGCGTAGGGCGCGTCTACGCCGTTCAAGGTACGTGTTGATCGACCGGCAAGGAGAACAGCCGTGGAAATCACCGAGGTGCGCATCAAGCTTATGGAAGATGCCGGCGAGCGTCTGCAAGGCTTCTGCTCAATCACGTTTGACAACTGTTTCGTGGTCCGCGATTTGAAGATCATCGACGGGGCGAACGGTCCCTTCGTGGCCATGCCCAGCCGCAAGCTCACGGCGCACTGCCCCGGCTGCGGGTCAAAGAACCATCTGCGGGCGTCATACTGCAACCAGTGTGGCCGGCGACTGAACGAGGATCGGGTGGCCAAAGACGACGACGGCCGCGCCAAGCTCTACGCCGACATCGCCCACCCAATCAACTGCTCGTGCCGCGAGATGATCCAGGAGAAGGTGATCCGTGCCTTCCGCGACGAAGTCGAACGCTCGAAACTTCCCGGCTACATGCCGAGCTACGATGACTTTGATGAGCCCGATTTCGAGCGTCCCGCGCGGCGGTCGAAACCGGCGCCTGCCGCGGCAGTACGAGCGGCTCCGACGGAGGGCGAAAGGACGAAGATCGAACCAGCCGAAGTGATTCCTCGCGCCCCGCACACGGTGGTTACGCAGGTCGCTGCTCCGGCGGCGCCCGCCCCACGGACCGCCCCTGCCTCGGGGCAACCTATCGCCCGCGCCAACAAGCACAGCACGTTTGGCGCGGGGATTTGGTGAGTCGTAGGAACGTCGGCGGCAGCAGGCCGTGAGCCCTCATTCATCTTTCGGAGGCGAGTAGAAGGCCTCCGCCGCTTTCAGATACTCGGCCAGGGGAGGCAAACCGGCCTCTTTGCGGCGATCGTCAACATGCTCCTCGTCGTCGATCGGATGGGGCTCGAGCTTTCCGTTCAAATCGCGGAGTTGCGTCCCGTAGACTTGCTTCTGTTTGTCGGCGACCCGGACCCGGTCGGTGAGATAGGCCAGGTCCTGCCGCGAAGCGTCGTTCCTTTTGACTGCCGTCGTTAACAGCTCCAGGCATTTCTTTTGAAACGTCGGGTTAAGGTCGGCATGCTGAACCAGAATCCAGGCGGCGTGGGCGCCGTCTTCACCGACGAGCGCCTGGCCGGGCCAGCCTTGCCGCTCAATCACCTCCTGTAGCCACGCCGTGTTCTCGCGGTCGACCTTCGTGAGCTCCTGAACCGTGGCGTCATCCGGTTTACGCTTGACGAGTTTTCTCCGGACCACCTGATCCTTTTCCATCCGATCGAGCAGTTCCTGGCGGAGCTTCTCGTTCTTGACGGTATTTCCTTGAGGCGTCTTGTCTTCCGCGACGGTTGGCTCGGCGACCGACCAGTCACTGACCGCGAAGAACGACAACGCGATGAAGACGAGCCACGGCCGTGGCATGCAACACCTCCATGTTGAGAGAAGGACCATCCGGCGACAAAACGGAGCCGCCTATCGCCGCGCAAACATGTTACCGAGCGAAGACTCGATCCGGAAAGCCCAGAAGACGCTGCGCCAAACGGTCCCACGCGCCTCAGCAGGAAACCAGATCGGGCTCCGTCGACGTGCACGTCGCGTCGATTGCGTCGTCTTCCGCCTCCAGGCTGGAAACGAAGGCGCAGCCGATCCGATACTGTGTCGGCTCGTCGGAGAGGGCCGTCACGTTGACCACGTTGGCCACCATATAGCGCGTCTGGGCGCCCGCGCCGAGTCGAACCACGACGGCCCTAAACTCCGGCGCCGACTCGGAGATCAGCGAGATGCCGTTGGCCGAGATGTCGCTGGAACGCATCGGGCTGAACGCGTGCGCGGGGGGGATGCCCATTCCGCCATGATAGACGGCCACTTGCTGCACCGAGTCGAACGGGTGCCGCACCAGCCCCTTGTCGAACTGAATCGGCACGGCCTCACCGCCGTTGTGTAGGTAGGCGCGGTCCCGGCCGTTTTGCTTGGCCGCAGAGAGGGCGTCGTCGGCCCGCTTGATCAGGGTTTCCGCCTCGTCTTCGGCCAGCGCCACGGCCACCCCGATGCTAACCGTCACCGGAAATTCGCAGCCCCCCTCAGCAAACGTACGTCCCGCGATGGTGGCCCGCAGCCGCTCGGCCACGTTGGACGCGTCCGATAGCTTGGTACCCGGCAGAATGAGGCCGAACTCCTCTCCGCCGTAGCGGGCCGCCACGTCCATCGGACGGATGGCCTTTGATTGGATGCCCGCCAGCCACTTCAAGACGGAGTCGCCGGTCGGTCGCCCATGGCGATCGTTGATCTGTTTGAGGCGGTCGACGTCCACCAGCACGAGGGCAACCGGCACCTTGTACCTTTGCCACTGGTCGATGCGGCGGACCAGTTCCTCGTCGAAGCTGCGCCGGTTGGGCAAGCCCGTGAGCCCGTCGGTGCGCGATTCCGCGGCCAGCTCGTCGACCGTCTGCCGCTGCTTAAGAATCTCGGCTTGGGAATTCGCCAGGTCGGCCTGAAGACGCCGGTTGGCGAGCAGCATGGCGGCGGCTACGGCCATAAGAGACGAGGGGTCGTCTGGAGAAACGGCCGAGAGTTCTTCGGCCAGTTCGTCCACCTCGACTGCGTGCCGGCTGATATTCCCCTCGACCTTGTCCAGGAGAGTCGCCAGCCAGGCCTCGTGCTCGGGAGAGCGTTCCGGGGCCGGCCGCGGTTGTTGAGCCTGGTCGCTCGTAGCGAGGGCGGCGGGAACGGCCGGCGTCTCTTCGCTCCGCTTCTTGAAGACGAAGGTTTGCAGCAAATACAAAATGGCGGCGCCAAGCAGGCAATTGGCCAGCGCCCCCAGTACAAAAAGCACCATGGTGAATTCCAGCGTTCGTTCTCGTTCGCCGCCCGCGTCCGCTAATTTGCGGCAGCCGCCGTGGCTGAGGGGTGGGCCGATGTGACCGTGCGACGTCGCCGACGGGTCGGAAACGATCGACAGCCAATCGAAGGATAGCTTATTCTGCGAGGTCGACGAGGAAGGTTCGGTTTTTCCCAAACGCTTGCGGCGACGGGGCTTCGGCGCCCGTCTTCGAGATCAAGGCTTGCGAGCTGAGAACAGATCGAAGCTCGACCTAACCCGCCTCCGTACAATGGGAACATGCCATCCCTGACCTGACGTTAAGCGCCTCGTACATGTTTCTGCGTATCCTGTTCCTGCTGACCCTCTTGCCGCTGGTCGAGCTGGTTCTGCTTGTGTGGCTGAGCGCCCACACCGACTGGCGGTTGACGGTGCTCTTTGTTCTGGGCACCGGCGCGCTCGGAGCCTGGTTGATTCGCTGGCAGGGCTGGCGGGCATGGCGGAACATCCGGGACGAACTGGCTCGCGGCGAATTGCCCGCGGAATCGATTCAGGACGGGCTGTTCATCCTGGTGGCCGGCTTGCTGCTCATAACGCCGGGCGTCCTGACCGACGTGGCGGGCGTGGTGCTCCTCGTGCCGCCGTTTCGGCGGGCTTTGGGCAAATGGCTGCGACGGCGGTGGCGTACCACGTTCGCCGTTCGTTCGTTCAGCACGGGCGGCGGATGGGAGCCCGGCGGCCGCGAGCCGGACGGCACGGTCATCGACGTCGCGTCGACGCCCGCCACTCGGCCGGACTGATCGCGACGCGGGGCAAAGTATCGGCGATGCTAGGGGTGATTACTCCATAGATTGGCGGACGTTTAGACGCCGCAGGCTGTTCGCCTTGGCTGCCCTCGCGACTGTTATCGCCCTAACATAGCGAGGATTAATTTAGCTGCTCGCGCTGCGGTAGCTGGCGAGCGCCCTTTTGAAAATAGCTCGCGAGGCAAGCAGGCTGGCGGCCGTGGCCAGCAGTGCGAAACCGGCCAGCCACCAGTTGTCCGGATCGAGCGGTTTGGCCAGGAGCCGTGCAGGCACGTTCACCACCACCAGGATCGGCACCACGAAGGTGAACGCCAGCCGCAGCGGCGTGCCGATCGGGCCGCGATAAATCTCCATCGGATACCGAGAAAAATTCGTGATGTAGAACCAGAAGTCGTACAGGCTCTGGTTGCGCCCCAGCCAGACGCTCATGCTGGACAGGACGATCATCAGGCTGTAAAGAATCGCCAGCCCGCAGCCCAGGTAGAGCGGGTAGAGCAGGCACTGCAACAGGGGCGGCCGGTAGTCCAACTGGCCCAGCGCATAAACGAGCAGCCCTCCGGCGAACACAAAGTTCGCCAGGCTCGACCATTCGATGCGCTCAAACGAAATCACAAACTGCGTGTCGATCGGCTTGAGCAGGGCGAAGTCGAGATTCCCGGTCCGGATCAGCTCGCTGAACTCGTTGGCGTTGGGCATGAAGAAGGTTTGTACGAGGCTGTTCACGAACAGCGTCGTGCAAAGGAAGATGAAAAATTCGTACTTGTGCCAGCCGGTCTGGGCGCCGATTTCTCCCGTGTATTCGAAGATCAGCACGTAGAAGCCGAGGTTCATCAACACCCAGGAGAGCGACGAGACGCAATCGATCACAAAATTGGCGCGGAACGTCATGTCGCGCACCAGGCTGTTGCGGGCGAACGTCAGCAGAACCTTGAAGTAGTTAGGCCCCGACATCTTGTAGCTCCTTTACCGCCCTCTCCCACGGGGAGAGGGCGGCCAGCGCGCCTAAACGGTCTCCACCTGTCAAAAAAATCGCCTCATCACCTTGGCGAGGTCGTCACTCCAAGAACCGTCTTATCCTCCGTACCCGCTATACCGATGAAAACCGCGGTTGAGCGCCACCCGGCTGGCGACCACGAAGAACACGAGCCAGGAGAACTCCAGCAGCAGCTCGTTGATAAGCTCTTGCCCGCGGATTTTTCCCAGGAAGACGGCCGACGGAAAATAGGCCAGGTATTTCAGCGGGAGCAGCCCCACCAGGTCGCCCCACACGCCGGGGAGCATGTCGATCGGGAACATGTGCCCGGAAAAGAAGAAACTGAACAGCATGTAGACGAACAGCAGCGAACTGACTTCCAGAAACCAGAAGCCAACCATCCCCAGCGTGGCCTCCAGAAAGAAGCCCAGCAAAAACGACATCACGAGCGACAAGAGGAAGGCGGCCATCGTGGCGGCGTCGGGCCAGCCGGGGAAGAAATCGCGGCACAGAAAAAAAACGAACGCGAACGGAGCGATCGCCACCGCGTAGTACACCACCTTGTGAGCGACGCGGCCGAGGAAAAGGAAGACGATCATGTCGATCGGCTGGATGAGAAACTTCTTTATCTCGCCGTTGCGGATTTGCAGGGCGATTCCCGAAGCAAGCCCCGGCATGCTCGAAAACGCCCGGGCGATCATCGTCAACAGGTAATAAGCGATAAAATCGTGGTAGCTGTAGCCGGCGATGCTCGTGTCTCCGTTGGCCGTGAAGATGGCCTTCCAGAGGAAGACCTGGGTAACGATCGGCAGGAAGCGCATCAGCGTTCCCAGCGCAAAGTCGCCGCGGTAGACGAGCCGCTCTTCGAGACAAATCCGCAAAATGGTCCACCAGGTCGCCAGGGAACCGGCGCTCGGGGAACCGACGGTCAGCGAACCGCCCGCCGGGGAACCGCTCGTGCTGGATTCTGCGCTCATGGCTCGACTGCCCCTCCTACGATCCGGCCGCCGCGGCGTTGATCTGTTCCTCGGCGGCAACCTGTTCGCCCGCCAGCGAAAACATCTCGGCAATCACTTCTTCCAGGGGCGGATCCTCGACGCTCACGTCTTCGATCGTGTAGCGGGCCAGAAGGTCGGCCAGGACTTCCGGCACTTCCCGGCGAGGGATGCGAAACTTGATTTTCGGGAAATGCGCCTCCAGCGTCTCGCCGTAGCGGCTCAGTTCGGCCGGCGGCTCGGCGTCCGCCGGGAGCTGCAGGCTGACGATCTTGTGGCTGCTGAAGCGGTCGACGATGCCGGCGAGCGAGCCGTCGTACATGATCCGGCCATGCGCGATGATCACCACCCGCTTGCAGAGCGCCGCCACGTCTTTCATATAGTGGCTGGTAAGCAGGATCGTGATCCGGCGAAGCTGTTGATAGTGGCGTAAAAAGGTTTGAATGTTGTGCTGGGCGATGACGTCCAGCCCGATCGTCGGCTCGTCGAGAAACAGGACTTCGGGCGAGTGCAAAAGGGCCGCAATCAGCTCCATTTTCATCCGCTCGCCTAGCGACAGCTCGCGCACGGGCTGCCTGAGCAGGCCCCGCACCCCCAGCAGGTCGACCAACTCGTCGCGGGTTCGCTCAAAGCGGTCGGGCTCGATGCGATAGATTTGCTGGTGCAGGCGGAACGATTCCTGGGCCGGCAGATCCCACCAGAGCTGGTTTTTCTGGCCCATCACCAGGGCGAAGCGGCGGCGGTAAGCGTTGTCGCGCTTCCAGGGAACGTAGCCCATGACGGTCGCGCTGCCGGAAGTGGGCGTGATCACGCCGGACAAGAGCTTGAGCGTTGTCGTCTTGCCCGCCCCGTTCGGCCCCAGAAAGGCCACGAATTCGCCCTGCTCAACCGCCAGGTCGATGCCCCGCACCGCTTCCACCGTGCGGTACTGGCGGTGGAAAAGGCCGCCCAGCGAGGCGAGCAACCCCTCCTGCTTCTGGTAAACCCGGTACGACTTGGCGAGTCGGCTGATCTCGATAATGGCCATGCCGGAAGGATTATAGGGTCGAGGGCGGAGCGTGGGGAGTCGGGGAGCGGAGATTGGGGAGAGCGCCGTGTTTGCGGTTCGGCGTCGAGGCGGCTATCCTCGGATCAGCAAGCCCAGACCCTCAAGGAAATTCCCCCGGATGCGTCACACGCTTTCTTTTGCCGCCGTTTGTCTGTTCTATGGGACAGCGTTGGTCTATGGGGCAGGGCTCGTCGAGGCCGCCGAAGAAGCGAGTCGGCAACCGGCGACGCTCAGCGACTATTTTCCGCCCGCCGAGGACGCGGGCGGCTGGCGGAGCTTGTTGCCCGACCAAGGCGAACCCGACGCCGGACAAAAGACCAAGATCCGCGCCGCGGCGGGCGTCGACTGGGACAAACTGCGTGCGGCATGGCAGCATAACGAGACGGGCGAGGGGCCGACCGGGCTGATCGTGGTTCGCCGGGGCTATGTCGTCGGAGAGTGGTATCGCGACTGCGAGCGGACGACGGAATTCAACATCTATTCCTGCTCCAAAGCCTACACCAGCACCGCGTTTGGGATGATCCTCAGCGACTTTGCCGAGGAGGGAGTGAAAGCGGGCCAGGCACTGTCGCTCGACACGCTGGTCTGCAACGACAAATGGCTCCCCGAATCGCTGCCGCTGACCGACCCGCGCAAGGCACAGATCACGGTCAGGCAGTTGCTAAACATGGCCTCAGGGCTGGGCGAAGAAAACCCGCCCGACCCTCCGAGCGAGAACAAGCCATTCGAGCCGCAAGGAAAGCCTTTCGAGTGGCTCTTGGGGCACGTTGAGGGGTCGCCGATGGCCAGGCTGAAGAACGATCCCGCACAGACGTTTCACTATAGCAACGCAGGGGTGGCGCACCTGGTTCTCGCTTTCCACCATGCCACCGGCACCGACTTATATCCCTTCCTCAGGGAGCGGTTGTTCGATCCGATCGGCATGCGGCAGGCGGGCTGGCTGCAACTCGGCGGCGGCGGTGCCATCGGGCCCTTTAGTCAGGGCTACAGCGGAGTGACCACGACGGCCCGGGACCACGCCCGGTTCTGCTACCTGGCCCTTCACCGCGGCAAATGGGGAGCGAAGCAGATCGTCCCCTCGGCCTACTACGACTTCGCGTGGGCGCCCGCCGCGGTGAAGCCCGACTACGGCGCTCAGTGGTGGGTGTACCCGCATCACAAGGACGGCCCCCGCGACCTGGTGCAGACGGCCGGCTTCCGCAACAACCACGGTTATGTCGTGCCGAGCCTCGACCTGGTTTTTGTCCGAGTCGGCCGCGGAGACAAGTATCCGCCCGACTTCGAGTCGGAACTCGTGAAGCAGGTCATCGCGGCGGTCGACTGAGCATCCACCGCTGCTGGGAATCGGAGTCTCACACTGAGTCTCACACCCAATTAACGTTGAAGAAGTTCAAGGCGATCGCCTCGACGTTGGGATGTCGGCACTGCCACCCGAGTTCGTCGCTGTGACGCCGTTTTGGTTGCGGCTCAAGGCCGCACTGGCAACGTTACGGCCAAAATCCCTTTTTACCCAACGCTCGCGAAGCTGATCGACCAGCGCCTTAAAGATCCGAGCCCGTTCGGATCACCATTTTGTCCGCCTCGGCCACGCAGACGAGGTCGAACTGCGAAAGGATAAGCTCCAGCGCGGATTTCAGCGTGATGCCTTTCACGAAGCGAGTAAGGGGCTTCTCCAATCTCATGTCCCTGGCGAGACATTCGTCGTCGAGTTCGATCTCGATGTTATGGCTCTTCGACAGATCAGCAGCCAAGCCTTTCAAAGACCGGTTCTTGAGATCGAGTCCGCTCGGCCGCGACAATGCCTCGGCGAGCTTCGGCGACAATGGCTCGCCGTCTGGTAACACGGGCAAGTCGATAGTCTTTTTCGGCAAGGGCTTGGAAGTGATCAAGAGCACCTCGTGGTGGATGGTAAACGCCAGTCCAAGCGGCTCGAGCACCGTTTGCAACGCGTCGCGCAACGTGACTCCCTTCCGCTTCGCCGTGATCGGAGTGTCGGAACCCACGCCGGCGGCGGACATCGACTTGTAATCAAGCTGCACCCCTATCTCGTGCCGTTCCGCGATGTACTCGACCACGTCGCTCAACGGCTGGTTGGCGAAGTCCATCTCCGTCTTTTCGTTCAGCGCGGTTTGAACCGCCAGCACGTTCAGATAGAAAAGGCTGACGTTCGCCCCCGTCACGCGAACCGAACCGAGCCGCGGCAGATCCGCCAGGCTTTCGAGTCCGGGTCCGGAGACCCTGGTGCGCGAGAGATCGAGCCGACGGAGTGAGACCAGCGGCTTCAAATAGGCCAGCCCCGCGTCCGCGATCGGCGTGTCGGCGAGGTCGAGCGTCTCGAGTTTGTCCATTTTGGCCAAGGCTTGCAGGGCCGCATCACTCAGCCGGGTGCCGCGGAGCTGCAGGGAAACCAGGTTCTTCAGCCCGTGCAGGCGTTTCACTCCCAACTCGGTGATGGCCGTGCCGCTGAGGTCGAGCAGCGTCAGATCGCCCCATCCCGCGATGACGCTCGTCGAGGCGTCGGTGACTCGCGTGCCCGCGAGCGTCAACTTCGACAAGCGTGGCAGATGTGCGATCGCCTCCATCCCCGTGTCGCCGACGCGCGTCTCGTCCAGGGCCAGCACCGCCAGCTTGTTGAGTCTTTCGAGCGCCGCCAGGCCGGCGTCGCCGATTTGCGTTTGTTGCAGTCCCAGTTGCCGGAGGTTCGTGCCGTTGCGCAGGTGTTGAAGAGCGATGTCGCCAACGCCGGTCTTGTTCAGCGTGACGACGGCCAAATTGGGAAACTGCGCCAGCGGAGCGATGCCCGCGTCGCTTGCGGGCGTGCTGGCCAGGTTGACCGATTGAAGGTTCTTGAGAGCGGTCAACGCTTGAAAGCCGCGGCCGGTGACGGCCGTGTGATTGAGGTCGAGCGTCTCCAGCTTTTTGAGTGGTCGCAAGTGTTCGAGACCCCGGTCGGTCACCGCGGCGTGATTCAGGTCCAGGATCTTCAGATTCGGCAGCCGCAGCCTCGCCAACTGATCGTCGGTGGCGTCTGGCAGATCGAGTCGCTCCAGCTCGGGAAAGGCCGCCAGCGCGGCGATCGCCTCGTCTGGGACTTTGCCGCGAGGCTCAAACCGTGCCGCTTGGAACTCGTGTTTGACGTTGAAGAGATCTTGCCTCTCGCCGCGCGCCCGGAGTTTTTCGATATCGGGCCACGCCTCTCCGCCGGCCGCTTGAATCGCCGCCAATGCCGCTGTCCGATCGGCGAGCGAGGGCGGGTCGTCGGCGCGGAGCCGACCGCCCCCGAGCATCCCGGCAAGCGCCATGAACAGCGCCAGCGACCCACACAACCTGACATCTCGACGCATTCGATCGACGAGGTTCATGATTCCCATTCCCGGACGTTGCTGGCCGACTGGCAGACAGACGCCCTTCAGGGGACATGTGGGCCCATCGGAGAACCGGCATCGAGGTGCAGGCGGCCCGCCTGCCCGCCGGTGCTCGGATAGCCTCTAAAAGTCGCGGAAAACCCTTTCTAACTTCTAGCCCTTCGGCCCCTTACCGGCCTACCGGCGAGCCATCCTGCCAGAAGAACTGGAACTCCGGCATCGTGCCGCTATCGTCATAAACGGCCAAAGGAAAATGCCCTTTGCAGGCCGCACAGAACGTCGAGGCATAAAACGACGGTTGACGGGCGAACGTCTGAGCGATCGTCAAGCCCATTCGTGTCACCGTTCCGCAAACGACGTGCTGATAGCTGAACCGTAGCGGTCGGATCAGGCCCAGTTGTATTTCTTCGTCCGGCAAGACGAGATAGGCCGCTTGCTGCTGGTTCGACTGCAATTCTCGCAGGCCGGGATGAGTGGGGTCCGTTGTAATCATGACCCGGCTCTCGCCGAAGATCCCGTCCGGGATACGCGGTTCCTCCCGAACCTCTTCAACGATCTGGCCAGGGATGCGGCCAAGCCCGAAATTGTTGAACAAGCCCATAGTCTGTGGCCTCCGCGTCCAACGGTGCCAGGCGACGGCACACGGAGCACGCCTGCTACTTTACCTGCGTCAGCGCGCCCGGTTCCGAATACGTCCCGAAATCGTTGAACCAGTGCTTCTTGGCGAAGCGGTAGAACCAGTTCTTCTCGGGTATTTCCTCGCCCGGAGCGAATTGCGAGGGGCGAGGACGCATCGCCTCCAACTCGGCGGCAGCTTGCCGCCGGGCGGTCGTGTCGCGGGCCGAATGCTTGACGACGAGCTGCTTTAACAGGTCGGGCCTCTCCAACACGATGCAGCCCCGCGTGGCCGAGGCCGCAACCTGGCGAAAGTCGTGCAAGAAGGCCGATTCACGGAACGTCTCGCGCAAAGGCCGCTCGTCGTGAATCGACTCCCTGGCGAACTGCACGATCGGGCAGGGCTCGATGTCGCCCCAGGGGTTGATGTGATGGCTGATGCCGGTCGCCGCCGGGCAAAGGGCCTGGCCCTGATGGTCGTAATAGGCGTCGATGATGCCGATCGGCTTCTTGGCCCGCATGTCGACCACGAACTGCCGCGCTCGCCGCTGCTGCTCGGGTGAAAGGGCGAGCTGCGGGTTCGCGTCCGGCCCCACGGGGCGATAGACGTGATACCAGAGGTACATCACGCCCATCGAAATCAGCCGGTCGACCCAGGCCTCGTTGAGCAGGTCGTCGATGTTCGTTTGGCAGAGGCTCGTGCACACGCCCGTGAGCAGCTTGTTGGCCAGGCAGTTGTGCAGGCCCTCCATCGTCTTGGAGAGCACGTTCAGCCGGCCGCGCCGCTCGTCGCTGACGATCTCGGAGCCCTCGACGCTGATCAAGGGGGTGACGTTGCCCATCCGCCGCAGCGCCTTGGCCACCTCGTCGGTGATCAGGTGGCCGTTGGTGAACACCTGGAAGTAGCAGTCGGGGTGGGCCGCCAGTATCTCCAGCAACTGCGGGTGCATGAACGGCTCGCCCCCCAGGATCCCGAAGAAGCTGTTCCCCGCCTCTTTGGCCTGGCCGATGAGTCGGTTCATGGCGGCCAGGTCGATCGTCTGCTGCGGGGCCGCCACGTCGACCCAGCAGCCCTGGCAGCGCAGGTTGCAGCTATTGACCACCGAGATATAGAGGAAGGGCGGAAAATACTCTCCGTTGCGGCGGCGGCGCTTGAACTTCTGCACCGACCGCATCCCCTTGAAGCCCATGTTCCAAGCCAGCTTCCACACCAGCCGCTTGTCGGTCTCCAGCAGGACGCGCTTCGCCATTTTCAGATACATGGTGGTTGCGGCGGTGTGAGGTGAGGGATTGGTTTTTAAGTAGCCTTGCTCTAGATGGGGAAGACGCGCCGGCCCCTCCCGTTTTTCGTTCATTCTTTATGGGACGGCCTGGGAAGGCCATCCTCCGCCGTCTAGCGGGTTGCTGCCGTGGTGGAGACCTCGGGAGAAAGTTCGAGTTTCAGGTTGCGGAAACGGACTTCCGTGGCGCCCCCCGAGTGAAGCTGCAAGGCGAACACGCCCCGCTGGCTCCCCTCTTGATCGTCGAGATCGACACAGAGCTGGCCGTTGATCCGGGTGCGGAGCCGGCTTCCCTGCGCGACGATCTCGTACTCGTTCCACTCGCCCGGCTTGACGAAGGCTTCGCCCGAGCGATCCCAGATCAGTCCTCGGCCGTGCTCCTCGTACAATTTGCCCCACCACCCCGCCCCGATGTCGGCCTGATAGCCTCGCACCTCGCCGTCGTCGATCGCCTCGCTGCGGAACTGGATGCCGCTGTTCCCCTCGTTGGCCACCAGTTTCACCTCGAGCGTCAAGCGAAAATCGCCGACCGCCAGATCGCCGATCAAGAACTCGTTGCGCCCCAGTCCGGTCGTTTTCCCCACGATCTCGCCTTGTTCCACGCTCCATAGTCCCTCTCGGCCTCGCCAGCCGGTCAGGTCGCGGCCGTTGAAAAACAGCGAAACGTTGTCGGCGGTCGCGAGCATGGGCGTCTGAGACGGGCTGGCCAGATAAGCCAACAGCGAGCGCACCTCGTGGTCGCCCATCGGCTTGAGCTGGTCGTCTGGCATCATCGACTTGGGACTCAGCTCCCGCTCGTCGATGTCGCTCTTCAGGACCGTCACCGTCTCGTTCGCCAGGGCCAGTTGCAGCGAGTCCTGGTTTTCGTTGCGGACGATCCCCGTGAGCGTCCGACCGTCGGTGGTTTGAATCACCACGGCCTGGTAGTCCTTGCCGATCAGGGCGCTGGGGTCGACCAGATTGCTGAGGATGTAGTCGAGGTTGGGCCGGTTCGAGCCGGTGATGTCGGGCCCGACCTTCCCGCCCGTGCCGAAGAGCGTGTGGCACTGCTGGCAGGTCTTGGCGAAAAGGGCCCGGCCCAGCATCACGTCGGGGGGCGGTCCCGGCTTGCTCGCGAGCGCCTTGTAGCGCTCGATCAGTTTCCGTCTTTCTTCGGGCGTATCGTTCACCGCGCCCCAGACCGCGTTGATCTGCTCGTCGAGTCCCTTGTCCTTCAAATTGCGAATCTGCCGCACGAGTTCGCCCGACAAGTCGGCCCGCGCCACCCGGTTGTCGCCGACCGCCGCCAGCAGGGCGGCCGCATATTCGGCCCGCGAAACGAGCGTGGCCAGGGCATCTCGCTTTTCGTCCGGATTCAGCCCGCCATACGCTTTGAGGACGAGCTGCGGGGTGCGCGGGTCGCTGTACGCGGCCAGGGCCCGCAGCGCGGGCCGACGCATGGCCGCCTCGTCGAGCAGACGGTACAGAATCGGGGGCAGGCCGGGGTCTCGTTCTTTGACGAGCGCCGCCAGCGCCTCCTGTCGTGCCCGCGGGTCCGCTTTCGCGTCGGCCAGCGTTTGCTCCAGTCGGCCGAAGGCCCGTTTATCACCAAAGGTCAGGGCGATGGCGGTCGCCAGCGAGCCGATCTGCGGGTCGCCCGTCTTGAGCAGGCGATCGTAAACCGGGGACCAGCCCTCCGGCATCGCGAGCTGCCGCTTGCCTTGCAGACCCACGTTCATCTGCTCAAGCAGTTCGCGCTGCGCGTCGACTTTCTTTCCGTCGATTCGCTTCACGAGCATGGCCAGGGCTTCGGGCGAAGCGAACTGGGCCAGGCGGCGGACCAGGTATTGCTGCACCAGCGGCACCCGCGTGCGGTCGAGCACCGCGGCCGCCTCGGCCGGGTTCCACTCCACCAGCGGCTCGGCGGCGTACCAATACATGAGCGGTAGGTTGTGATCGGTCGCGTCTTCGGCGTGCTCCACCAGGCGGCGAACGATCGGCACCCGCTCTTCGCGAGACAGCCGGTCTGCCGCCGACGCCAGGTAGAGCCGCACGACCTGCGACGAATCGTTAGCCGCCATTTCCGCGAGCGTCTTAAGCGTGGCGGCCGAGGGCTGGCGGTCTTCCACCGCAAGCTGGATCGTCCAGGCGCGAACGTAGGGGTCGTCGTGGGAGAGGCCACGGGCGATACGCTCTTCGTTCAGCCCGCCGACCGCGTGCAGGGCCCACAAGCCGCGCAGCCGCCGGGTCGACTCGGCATGTTCGAAGGCCAATTTCGCGAGCGGCTGATGCAGCGCCGCATTCACACCCCGCTCTTGCAGAATCCGTCGGGCGTGCCGCACGTACCAATCGTTTTCGTTGAGCAGCAGTTCGATCAGCTCGGCGTCGCTCTTGGCGGCTAGATCGACCTTGACGGGCTTGGCGTTCTTGTAGCTGACTTTGAAGATGCGGCCGTTGGTTCGGTCGTGGCCGGCCGCGTTGCCGTGATGGCATTGATTGGCGTCGTACCAGTCGATCATGTACATCTGGCCGTCGGGCCCGTACTGCAAATTGAGAATTTGCGACCACGAATCGTTGGCCAGCAAAAAGTCGGGCGCCCGGTCGCCCACGTAGCCGGAGCCCTTCGGCGCGAGGCGATCTTCGTTGAGCCGGGCGCCGTGGATGTTGTTCATGAAGATCTGGTTGCGGTACTCTTCCGGCCAGCTCCCGCCGAGATAAATCATCGCGCCGGCATGGGCGTGTCCGCCCCCGGCCGCGTCAGACCGGTTGTTGCCTCCGTGGGGCGTGTCGCCGATCCAATGCCGGTGCAGGGCGATCGTCTGAATGTCGCTATAGGTGTAGGGGTTGAAATGCTGCCCGGCCTGGCGCTGATACCGCCCCCCCTGGATCATGTGGTAGAGGTGCGGAATCACGCAGGCCGTCAAGAAGGCCTGTCCCTGATCGTTGAAGTCGACGCCCCAGGGATTGCTCGTGCCCTGGGCGAAAACCTCGAACTCGTGTTTGGTGGGGTGATACCGCCAGAGGGCCGCGTTGAGGGGCGTTCGCTGATCGTCTGGCGTCCCCGGTTTGCCGACGCGGGAGTGGGTGAACACGCCGTGGCAGCCGTAGAGCCAGCCGTCGGGGCCCCAGGTGAACGTGTTCAGCGTCTCGTGCGTGTCTTCGGAGTGCCAGCCGTCGAGCAGGATCTCCGGTTTGCCGTCCGGCACGTCGTCATGGTCGCGGTCCGGGATGAACATGAAATACGGCGCCATGCCGACCCACACGCCGCCGAACCCGACCTCCAACCCGCTCACCAGATTCAGCTTTTCGACGAACACCTTGCGGCGATCGAATCGGCCGTCGCCGTCCTCATCCTCGAAGATCAGGATCCGGTCGCGGGCCTCCGCTTCCGGCACGTGACGGGGATAGGAATAGGCCTCGGCGACCCACAGGCGGCCGCGGTCGTCAATCGCCTGGGCAATCGGCTGCACCACGTCGGGCTCGCCCGCGAAGAGGGTGACGTTGAACCCCTCGGGCACGGTCATGGCCTTGGCCGCCTCTTGGGGATCGAGGCCCGCGTGGGCATAAACGTCGGCCGGCTGCGCCCCCGCACGAGTCGGGAAAGGCGGCTTGGCGTCGTGGAAGCGGAAATCGTCGAAATTGATGTGACCCCAGCCGCCGCTCTCGCGGTCGACCAACCGGATAAAGATCTCTTTGCCGAGGTGCTCGCGCAGGTCGACGGACACCGGCTTCAGGTTCTCAGTGGTGTCGCCGCTGGCCTGATAGACGGTTTTGCCCGAATCCTTGCGCACGATCTGCACGCACGTCTCGGGGCCCGGTCCGCCCGCCACCAGGAAGCTGGCGTAGGGGTGGGTGACTTGAAACGGCACGCTGGTGAGCGTTCCCTGCGGTGGATCGCCGGTCCGCTCGTAGGTGCCAATCCAGAATCGGCCGGCGTGCTGGCTCCGCATGTCGCCACGTCGAGCGAACACGGTATCGCCTTCGACCGGCTGCCTGGCGAACGCGTTTCCTTCGGCCTTCCAATTGGCGAGCGTGCCGGACTCGAAATCGAGATTCAGGGGCTTGCCATCGCGGCCGACGGGGAGCACGCCGCCGCGGTCGGGCTCGGCGGCCCGACAGACTGCCGCTGATGAAATCGCCGCCACGACGCACAGGAACAGACGCAAGACAGTCACGCGCATTTTTACAGTACTCCACGCCTCGTTCGCCGGGCAGCGGTTGCCGCCCGCGAGAAAATGGTCGCAATCCGTGGCGGGGACCAGACTTCCCGCCACAAATTCACTACTCTGGTAAGCACCTTAACTTAGTTTGCCCGTCCTCCCGCGGCAAGCAAGGCGGGGGTCGTAACCACCAGGTGAACGTGGCGGCTTGAACGCCGTGCCCCACGCCGCTTAGACTCGACCTGGGCTGGCCCCCCGCGCCTTTCTTTTCTGGGCCAGCGTAAATCTTGGAGCGCATCTTATGCCTAACGTCCGACCGTTCCTGATGTTCCAGGGGAAGGCAGAAGAAGCGATGCAATTCTATGTTTCGCTTTTTCCCGGCAGCGAGATAACCAACGTCATCCGCTACGGGGCGGGCCAGGCCGGTCCGGAGGGTTCGGTGATGAAGGCGACTTTCTCACTCGGCGGACAGGCCGTCATGTGCATCGACAGCCCGGTCAAGCACGGCTTCACCTTCACGCCGGCCTTTTCCTTCTTCGTCGAATGTGAATCGGAGGAGCAGCTTGGCCGGTTTGCCTCGGCCCTTGGGGAAGGAGGGGGGGTGCTGATGCCGCTCGACAACTATGGCTTCAGTCGTCAGTTTACCTGGCTCAACGACCGTTTCGGCGTTTCGTGGCAGTTAAACCTTCAGTAATTGGGGCACGGCCACGGACGCCCCATTTTCGTCTGCCGGGGTTGGCTCTCAGCAGCGCGCCGACGCCTGCTACCGCCGCACATAACGGTCCAACTCGTGGTTGCCGACCACCTGCCATTCCCCCTTGGCGTCTTTGCGCCGCGCGCCGGGCCCCGGATCGCCTCCTGTATCGTCGGCCAAAGGCGTCAGCTCGGCCAAATATCGCACCTTGGGGGCGCTGCCCGAGTAGCGCATCGAGTCGGCAAGCAGGCGAACCTGTTTGCGCTTTTCGGGGAGCATCACGCGGTCCCCCTTCTGCAGAACCAGCTCATGCGCCCCGTTGTAGCCAAACCAGGAATAGCAAGCCGTATGGGCCGGAATCCAGTGCCCTTTGCCGTCGTTGTCGGTCAGGTAGAACTCGGCCCAGTTATGGTTGGGCACCCACACCAGGCGGGCCGGAATGCCGACCGACCGGCACAAGGCCACGAACACGCCGGCCATCTCTTCGCAATCGCCACGCCGATCGTCCAGGGCGGCCGTAACGCTGGTGTAGGCGCCGATCTGCGGCGTGATGTTCTTGGGCACCCACTCGGCGAAAGTCTTTGCCTGCTCGAAAGGGTGCTTGGGCGTGCCGGAGGTCAGTTCGGCCGCCAGAGTACGCACCTGGCGGGAGCGGACCTGGATGCCGGGGCTATCCTGCAGATAGGTCTTGCGGACTTCCGGAGGAACGTCTTGCCTCGCGGGAAACAGGTCGGCCTGGTAGGCAAAATACTGCTTGAAGAGCGTCATGCGGAAGCGGGCCACCGCGCGGATAACCTGCCCGGCGCCGATCTCGGCGGCCGCGAGAACGAGTTGTCCGGCCCCCTCCGCGAGCTTACGCACCTGCGCCTGGCAACCGCGGACGTCAATCGAGGTGTCGAGAATCTTCTGCTCTGGGTATTCCAGCGGCGCCACCGTGGTGCTGGTGATGTCGCTGGCCGGGCCCGTCCCCTGCAACTCGATGCCCACCGAGACGTCGTAAGGGCGAGGTTCGAGATAGCCCGTTTCCCCCTCTGGCGGCTCCTTCCAGATCCAGCGTCCATCGCCCACCACGGGGATGACGCTGTAGGCCGGGGGCAGCGCCCCTGGGAAACGGTCGCGGCCGGCCTCGCTCAATAGGCCCCACAGGCCTCCGCCGCAGGAGCCGACCACGGACGCTCTCAGAAGATCACGTCGATTCATAGCTTCATTATGGTTCGGCCCGAAGCAGACGGGAATAGTCCGGCGCCGCGCGAGATTCCGCGTTTAACCCGGCCGCCGGGCAGGCGAGGCGCCCGCCCCAGGGGCCGGTGCTGGGGTCGCTCGTCACGCGCCGCTTTGCAGGCCGCTCGGTCCCGCACTTTGAGGCGCGAAGCCGCGGCGCATCGTGTTCTCGGTGATCGTCCGCGGGAGGACGAACTGCAGCAGGTAGTCGTGTCCGCCCGCCTTACTGCCGATTCCCGACATCTTGAACCCGCCGAAGGGCTGGCGGCCGACCAGCGCGCCGGTGATGCCCCTGTTCAGGTAGAGGTTGCCCACCAGCAATTCGCGCCGCGCGCGATCGAGATGAACCGGGCTGCGCGAAAAAATTCCGCCAGTGAGCGCGTACTGCGTGCCGTTCAGCATAGCGAAGGCCTCGTCGAGATCGCGCGCGGGAATAACGGCCAGCACGGGACCAAAAATCTCTTCCTGAGCCAGGCGCGAATCGGCCGGCACGTCGGCAAAGATGTGGGGGCCGACAAAAAAACCCTGCTCGGCCAGATCTCCCACGTCGACGGCCAGTACCTCGCGCGCCTCGCGACGGCCGATGCCGATATATTCCAAAACCCTGGCCTGGGCCTCGGCGTCGATCAGCGGCCCGACGCTCGAGGCCGGATCTTCCGCCGGGCCGACCTGCAGACTCCGCGTCGCTTCGACGAGCCGCTTGACAAATGTTTCCTGCACGTCGGCCAGCACGATGGCCCGCGAGCAGGCCGAGCATTTCTGTCCCTGATAGCCGAAGGCGCTTTTCACCACCGCCAGAACCGCTTCGTCCAGGTCCGCGTCGCTGTCGATGATGATCGCGTTTTTTCCCCCCATCTCGGCGATCACCCGCTTCACGTAGCCGATGCCGGTCGCCGACACCTCGGCCGCCCGACGGTTGATCGCCAGTCCGACGTTGCGCGAGCCGGTGAAGGCGATCAGCGCCGTGTCGGGATGTTCCACCAGCCTGGCTCCCGCGGTCTCTCCCAGGCCGGGCAGATAGGCGAGCACACCCGGAGGCAAGCCGATCTCGTTGAATACCTCCATCAGCTTGGAAGCGATGATCGGCGATTGCTCGGCGGGCTTCATCACCACCGTGTTGCCGGTCACCAGCGCCGCGGCCGTCATGCCGGTGAGAATGGCCAAGGGAAAATTCCACGGCGCGATCACGGCCGCAACGCCGCGCGGAAGGTAGGTGAAGCGGTTTTCTTCACCCGGCACGTCGACCCCTTCTGCTTGCTGGAGGAAAACGGCCTCGCGGGCGTAGAACTCGCAGAAGTCGATCGCCTCGCAGACATCGGCGTCTGACTCACGCCACCCCTTGCCGCACTCATAGACTTCCCAGGCGGCCAGTTCGAAGCGTCGCCTGCGCAGCGCATCCGCTGCTCGGTGCAAAAAGTCGGCACGAGCCTCGGCGCCCAGCGCGTTCCAAGAGGGCAAGGCTCGCTTGCCAGCAGCCACCGCCTGGTCGACTTCGGCCGCTGTGGCCGCGCCGCACGTCCCGACCACTTGCCCGCGGTGAGATGGATCGATCGAGCTGAGCCGATCGGCGGTTTCCACGGCCCGGCCATCGATCCACAACGGTGCGTGTCCGCCGAACCGCTCGCGCACTTGAGCCAACGCCTGCCGCATGGCCTGCCGATCCTCCTCGCGGGCGAAATCGGCGGTCGGCTCGTTCGCGAAGGGCCGGCCCACCTGGTGTTTCGGCTCGCGTTTTGCCTGAGAGACCGAAACCCCCTTAGGTTTCGATTCCGATTGCGACGCGTGTTCGAGCGGATTCATTAGCAACCTTTCCGGTGAAACCTCTTCGGCGAAGCTTGCCCTGAGGAACGAATCGTTGGACGTGTTTTCCAGCAGCCGTCGAACCAGATAGGCCATCCCCGGAATCAACTCGCCGTAAGGCATGTAGATCCGCATGCGGTGCCCCAGATCCACCAGCGCCTGCTTTTCCTGGTCGCCCATGCCGTAGAGCATTTGCAACTCAAAAGCGCTCGGCGGCAGGCCGAGGTGTCGCGCCACGGCGATGCCGTGCGCCAGCGAACGGATGTTGTGGCTCCCCAGCGCCGTCTTGAGCGCGTCGTGGTGAACGAGCAAGTAGCGGGCGAGCTGCTCGAAGTTGGCGTCGGATTGCCACTTCTCCTGCCAGACCGGCACGGGCCAGCCGACCGACTGCGCATGAATCGTTTCGTAGTCCCAATAGGCGCCCTTCACCAGCCGAACCCAAACCGGGGCACCGCGCCGGCTGGCCCATTCACGCAGGCGCACCAGATCGTCGGCCGAGTCGCGCAGGTAGGCTTGAATGACGATGCCTACGTGCGGCCAGTCGCGGAACTCGGGCTCCATCAGGATCTTCTGGAAGATGTCGAGCGTCAGATCCTTGGTCTGATACGATTCCATGTCGACATGGATGTGGGCGTGATGCTCGCGAGCCAGCCGCAGCAAGGGGCGCAGGCGGCGGCCCACGCGCTCGAGCGTCCCCGCGGGGTCGACCGGGTCGAAGCGACTGTCGAGCGCCGACAACTTGATCGAGACGTTCACCCGCGGCAACTCCATCAGGCCGGCCCGATCGATCTGCGGCTCCTCGGGCCAGGAGTTGACGGTCGGGCTGATCTGCTCGATCAGGTCGAGATAGAGCTGCCAGTAGCGGTCGGCCTCGACCTCGCTGGTCACCGCTTCTCCGAGGATATCGAGCGTGAAGGCTCGGCGCAGCTTGCGCTCTCGGCGGGCGGCGGTAAGAACCTCGGCCGTGTTGGCGCCGGCGATGAACCGGCGGGCATGTCCGAGGGCGTTGCGGCGAGCCGCGATCGCCAGCGCGCGGCCCACAATCGAGTCGGGCGTGGCGGCCGCCAGGGCTAGCCGAACGGCCCCCGGCAAGTGCCGCTCGACCTCATGAAAATACTCGTGCAGGTGGCCGACGAGGGCCGACGTGCTGGTGAGCATCGGCAGGACGTCGATGAAGCGGAACATCTGCACCTTGACCGATTCGTCTCGCATGGCCCAGGACATGATGCGGTCGTCCCACCAGCGGCGCTCGAACACGCTCGCCTGGCGTTGCTGCAGGTGCGCGAACACATACTGCCCGACCTCGTGAGTCGTGCGCTCGATCTGATCGAGCTCGCCTGGGCCCAGCTTATCGAGCCGTCTGAACTCATCGCACGCGCGCTTCATGCAAAAATCGTAGTGCCACCGCCCCGCCGGTCAAGCGCAGCTTGATTCGCGGCGGTGGCCTGTTTAGAGTCGATCCAATGCACTTTGCCCATAAATTCGACCGACGTGCGGCAATCGGCGGGGCGGCGGCCCTGACCGGGTGGGCGTGGCTGCGGGCGGTGCTCGCCGAGGCCGAGGAACGAGCCGACGACGGGGCGCCCGTCCGCGCCAAAGAATCGATCAAGGTCACGCGGCTCGAAACCTTCAAGGTGAAGCCGCGGTGGTTGTTCTTGAAAGTGCACACCGACGCCGGCATCGTCGGCCTGGGTGAGCCGATCGTCGAGGGTCGTGCCGACACGGTGGCCGCGGCGGTGCGCGAAATCGAGCCGTACCTGGTCGGCAAGGATCCCCGCCGCGTCGCCCACCACTGGCAGGCCATCTACCGCCACGCCTTCTATCGCGGGGGGCCGATCCTCACCAGCGCCCTCAGCGGCATCGACATGGCGCTCTGGGACATCAAGGGGAAGGCGCTCGGCGTTCCCGTTTACGAGTTGCTGGGCGGCCCGACGCGCGACCGCGTGCGGGTCTACGCCCACGCCAAGAACCGGGCCGCCCTTCGCCAGGGGATGGCCCGCGGCTTCACGGCCTTCAAGACGACGCCGGCCAGGCGCCGGCCGGCCCGCTACGTCGAGTCGCCCGCGGAGATCAACTACGCCGCGGATCGGTTCGCCGAGTTCCGCGAGCTTGTCGGCGACGAGATCGATCTGGCCATCGACTTCCACGGCGCCATCAGTCCGGCCACGGCCAAGCTGCTCATCAAGGCGCTCGAGCCGTATCAGCCGATGTTCATCGAGGAACCATGCCAGGCGCAAAACCATGACGTGATGGCCGAAATCGCCCGCGGCACGCACCTGCCGATCGCCACGGGCGAGCGGGTGTTCACCAAGTGGGGCTTTCGCGAAGTGCTGGAGAAGCGGGCCGCCACCATTCTGCAGCCCGACCTGTGTCACGCCGGAGGTATCACCGAAGTGCGGCTGATCGCCGGGATGGCGGAAGCCTATTACGCGGCCATCGCCCCGCACAACCCGCTCGGCCCGATCTCGCTGGCGGCGGGCATGCAACTGGCCGCCTGCATTCCGAACTTCCTCTGCCAGGAGCAGGTGACGCTGGGCGAGGGATATTTGAAGCGCCCCTTCACTCTCCGCGACGGCTACCTCGATCTGCCGACGGGGCCGGGGCTGGGCATCGAACTGGACGACGAGGCGGTGGCCGAAAAGCTGGGCCACGACTGGCGATCGACCGAACTCTACGACGAAGACGACGGCGCCGTCCTCGACTGGTAGAGGCACGTCCGTGCGCGGAGCGAAAGGCGACCAAGGTCTTTACAGCTCGCGCTCTTCCAGCCGTTCGGCGTGCGGCGGATGGTGCGTCGATTCGCACTCCGCAAGTTGCGGGCCAAGTTCATGGCAGGCCGCGATGACGGCGTAGAACACGCGGCGGGCTTGCGGATGATCGTTCAGCTCCTCCAACAATTCGCTGTTGTGCTGGCCGAACGCGCCTCCTTGCTCCTCCCGCAGTTCGCCCATGTGCTCCATCACCTGGTGATGCAGGTCGATCGGCGGATGAGCGAGGATTTCCAAGGCGCGGCGCTCGACGAGATCGAACGATTTCGGGTCGCGCCGGGAATGGGGCGACAAGGCGGTGAAGTGCCGGGCTGTTTTCATGAAGGCGGCCAAAAAGTCCCTGTCGGATTGATTCGCCATCACACTCCTCCGCCGCCAGATCGATCGGTGCCAATGCCCTGCCGAGCACGCCTCCTATTGTATGGGCGCACTCCAACAAAGTCGAAGACTATTGGCGGGGAGACGCGGGAAGCCAGTGGGGCTGTTATTGCTTCGACTGCGAAACCGGGCGTCGGGCAATGAGCGGAACGCTGCGCCGCGGTTGCACGTGGGACGCAATCCAGTTGTCGAGCACCCGGCGGCCGAGCCGCTCGGAAAGACGCACGGCCCCGTCGGGCAGGAGATGCTGCCCGTCGAAGAAATCGGAGTTGTCGCACCAGCGGCTGGCATCGAACACCTCGGCCCCATACTCGCGCGCGAGCTCGCCGACGTAGCGTTCCACCTCCGGTTGGGCGGCCACAACAGCCTCGTCTCGCAGTTCCTCCGCCTCGGGCATGAGCAAAAGCGCGGCGACGATGTTTTTCTGGCGGCAGAGTGCGAGAATCTCGCGCAGCGCCCGGTCGGGTCGGGCGCTGATTTCAAAATCGCGGTAGCAGGGAGCGTAGACCTGACGAACCACCTTTGCGTTGGCCTGGCGAACCGCGTCCTGAGGCCGAGGCCAGGGTCCGGGGAGCCATCCCGAGGGAGTCGTCTTTTCTACGGCGTAGATGTTGGGCGTTTGATCGGGCAGCCATCGCGGCGCGAGGCGACGCATCATTTCGCAGCGGAACCGGTAGCAGGCTTCCGCACGACAGCACAGCCATTCTTGCCAGGTCGACGGCTGAGAACCGAAACAGCCGCTTAGCAGCTCCAGATCGTGAGCGTTGCAGTATTCGACGGGGGGCGTCTGGACGAGCAAGAACTCCGGGGGCAAGTTGAGCAGAGCCGGATGAATTTCGATGATGACGGCCTGAGGGCGGATGCCCTCCTCGAGCAGGCGGCGAAAATGCAGAAGCTCGTAGACGGGTCCGCCGCCCAGAATCCCGAAGTTGAAAATAAGGGGACTGTCGGGCGACTCGGCCTGGCCCAGGGCGTCGGGACGCACTCCGTAGGCGGCGCGAGAAGTGCCCAAAAGCAGCACCAGCGGCCGGCCCGCGAGCGCGCCGAGTTGAGTTTTCAAGGCCGCCAGCTTGCGGCCGTACTGTGGCTCGCGCAGGCCCGGATCGAGGCAGTCGGCGACGAACCAGATCGATAGATTTGCAGCGGCGAAAGCGATGACCGCCGACAAAAGGGCGGTCCTTCCCCGCCGCGCAACTCGATGCGGCGCCATGAATTGAGCCAGATTGCGGACCCGGTTGACGCCGGCAACAAGAGCGGGACGCCCCGCATACCTTCTCTACGTCGTCAAATCCGGACGACTGGCTTAACCGTCGTTTGGCAACTTGCAGGAATTTAAAACCCGCTTAACGCCGTCGCACCACCCTACCCATCTTCCCGCGAGCTCGTCAGGGCCATCGAGGCTCACGTTTTTCCAGGAACGCCGCCAGCCCCTCGGCGGCAGCGGCGGTGGTGCGCGCCGTCGCGCTGACCGCGGCGCCGGCGGTGAGCAACGTCGGCAGGTGCTCGGCGATCATCTCGTTCAGAAGCCGCTTGGTGAGTTGCAGAGCTTCGGCCGCGCTGCGGGCGCACTGGGCCGCCATTTCGACGGCCCGCGGCCAAAGATGATCGGGCTCGACCAGTTCGTGAAACAGGCCGATGCGATGGGCCTCGACGGCGTCGATCGTCGCAGCCGAGAGCAACAGCCTGGCCGCCTGCCCACAGCCGATGCGCAGCGACAAGAGCGGCGCGACCATGCCCGCCACGATGCCGCGCAGAGGTTCCGGCAAACCGAAACGGGCATCGCGCGAAGCGATGACAATGTCGCAACCGAGCATGAGGCCGGCGCCGCCCGCGACAGCCGGACCGTTCACCGCGGCGATGAGCGGCTTAGGAAAGCGCCACATGGCCTCGAGCACGTCGCGATACAGTTCCGCGTCCTCCTGCCAGAGCTGACCGGCATTTTCCTCGCGGCTGGTGTCCAGCATCTCTTGAAGGTCCATGCCGGCGCAAAACGCGGGACCCGCGCCCGTGATGATCACCGCTCTCACCGATCGCTGCATGTGCAGGTCGCCCAGTGCTTGGGACAGCTCGTTGAGCATCGACCGCGTAAGCGCGTTTCGCTTGTCCGGCCGGTTGAGAATGATCGTTCCGGCCTGCTCATGCAGGTGGACGCGGACGAGAGGGGCGGCCATGTGAGTTGATTAAGGTATGGTGCCGATGTGCAGGTCGAGGAAATGCCCTCAAGTCGCGTTTGCTCTGAAACTGCCCGATGTGAGAGCGAATACGACGCCCAGTTTTTTAATTCATGTTGCCGCTCCTGAGAAGGGCCGGGAGGGTCTCGCCTGGGTAAGCACATGCGCGGCGAAAACCATGGTCCACACCAAACCCGAGCCACCGCGAGCAAATCAGCCGCGAGGGAATTGGCGGCAATATTCGTAGAGGGCCATGGCGGCGGCAGTGGCCACGTTGTAGGCGTAGGGGAGACCGTAAACGGGAATCTCGACTGCGTCGTCGACAAGACGCAGGATTTCGTCGTCGAGCCCCAGGCGTTCGTTGCCCACGACGAGCACGCTGTGACGATCGAAACCGTAGTCATAGAGGCAGCGAGAGCCGGTCGTCTGTTCCAGACCGACAAGACGATAGCCGGCCTGCTTGAGTTCCTTCAGCGGTGGCGCCAGAGTGCGGTGGACGTGAAGATCAACGGCCGCCGGGTTCTCGTCGTCGATGCTGTCACGAGCGATCTTGTCGATGATCTTGGCATGGCCGCAGCAGATGACTTCTCGCACGCCGCAGCACCCCGCCGTTCGCACGATGCGCGAAAGGTTGATGTTGCTGCGCATGGGAGGGCAGGCGACGACGAGCTCCCGCGGACGGTCGAGCGGCGACAACGTCTTGTGACGCTCGTGAACAAATTTGCGTTGCGGTGATGACATGGCGTTACCGTGGCGAAGCCGAATCTTCCTCCCGCACTTAAGCAAAGCGCGGCCCAACGAGCAAGTGCCTGTCAGCCGCATGGCACCCGCGAGGCGAGTGCCCGCCATGTTCGCAGGCCGTCCGCCGCATGTTCGAGCGGCGGTAACCGCCTCGACAACGAGCATCTCGCGGTCGTCGCAGCGGCTGGCACGACCGGGTTTGCCGTCTGGCGCGGTCGAAGCGACTTTGGCACGAGGGTTGCAAAGCCTGAGCGGTGTTGCCCGGATTTGTGAGCTAGATTTTGTTACCGGCGGCGGCAGCCGCTTTTCTCACGCTTCAAGGGTGCAGCGATGGAAACCGTCGTTTATGTTGGCGCCGGATCACCGGCAAGCCGAACCGTTCGCTCCGCTTGCACGATGCTTCTGATGAGCGAGGATCGCGACCTGCGGCCCGTTGAGAATACGAGGCCCGCCTTCTGCGGCAAAGAGGTTGGCGGTTGCCGCCAGACTCGTAGCCGGTGTGGCTCGTCAGGCGTTTCCTCCCGGCCGCTTTCGCCCGTTGCGTAGCTCCGCGGCAATCGTGTCGATCGTAACGGTTGTGCGTTTTTCGCGGCCGTTCCGCGCTGAAATTAGCGGGTTTGCGACGCCCGATTTTTCCGGCGGCGACAGGGCGTAGCGGATTCTCTTAGCGCTCTGGCGCAGGTCGGCCGATGGCGTTAGGGACTGACGAGAGACGAACTTCGGTGTTCGGCTCCCCCAACCTGTCCGTCAGGAGAGGCAGGCGGGACTGGGCCAGGTTCTCGTCGATCTTTAAGGCTTTTGCCGCCGCTCGGATGCGGCTGCTGGCAAGATCGTTCGACCCGCAATACGATCACGGATGACGACTCGCCCCTTTCACGGCCGTGTGGCAGGTTGGACGGCACCGTTTGTCGGTGTCGCTTTGTTGTGCGGTTGCAGTCACGAACCGCAACCAAAAACAGCCTTCTGCGCTGCGCCGGACGATTCCGGGTCGCACGACACGCTCACGGCCTGTGCCGATCCGCATCTAGAACCGCTGCAAGATGAGCTGACAGGAAGCGACCCGGCCCGCGGTACGCTGCCCGTCGCTTATCCGGCTTCCGAGCTCGATCGCCCGCTGAGGCTTGCCCGGCCATTTCCTCTGGCAGATCGTCCGTTATCGTCCATGCCCGTGGTGTCCGATCGGCCCTCGAAAAAGGCCGCCGTCGCCGAGCCACCCGTACTGAACGCGCCGCAGTTAGGGTCACCCGAGGCCACCCCCATTGAATTGCCGAACGACCCGGCGGAGGAAGAAGCCCCGCTGGCTGCTCCGACCCTGGCACCGCCGCAACCCCTACCGAGCGTGGCGCCCCCTCGTCAGCCGACCGCCATAAACAGGGCCGCGCCGCAACCTGCTTTCGCCCAACCGCCGGAGCGCCCGTCGAGCGCCATGCGGGCCGTAACGCAGCGCGCCGAGCAGACGATCCGTCACGGATACTACCTGGCCGAACGGGGCGCCCTCTATTCGGCGCGGGCCGAGTTCATCCAGGCCCTGCGGGCCATCGCCCAGGCGCTGGACGTTCAGTCGGGCAGGCGAGAGCATACCGAAGCGCTTTCGGCCGGCCTGACCGCGCTGGAAGAGGCGGAGGATTTTATACCCGACGGCTCACGGCTGGAATCGGACCTCGACGTCGCAGGCCTGATCAAGGCGCACCGGACGCCCGTCTGCAAGGATCTGGCGGCAGACGCACTGCTGCCCGTGGTCGTTTTGCAGCACTACTACACCTACGCCCAAGAACGGCTGGCGATTGCCGCCGGCGGCACGGAGGCCGGTTCGATGGCCCTGTTTGGGCTGGGCAAGACCTACGCCACGATGGCCATCGACAAGAGCATGTCGTCGGTGCTCGCCGAACCGAAGGCGATGGTCTTTCACTGGGCGGCCCTCTCGGCGCACCGCGGAAACTTTCTGGCGGCCAACGAGCTGGCCGTGCTGGAAGCCCGCTGGGGGCAGAACGCGACCGCGCGCTCGTTGCTTCAATACAGCGTCGCGATTCTGCCGCACGCAGCCGTATGGCGCAACCTGGCCGTGGTCCACCAGCGCCTGGGCGAAACGGAACTGGCCCAACTGGCCCGGCGCGAGGCCGATCTGGCCGGCCATCGCGAAGCGGTCGCCAGGCCGGGCAACCCGCAGGGGATTGTTCCCTCCGCCGACGTGCAGTGGCTCGACAGCAAAGAGTTCGCCGCAACCAGCCGCACGGAGCTCGACGCGCAGAAACCCGCGCCACCGGCAGCAACCAGTCCGGGCGTGAGCGCGACTCCCGTGGTGGCGCCCGCGCCGCCCCGGCAACGTTCGGCGGCGGGCTGGTGGTTCCCCTGGTTCCGTTAATCGCACATGCCATGACGCCGACAGCGAACAAACCGAACGGGTCAAGCTTGCACCGGATGTTGGGTCAGGCCGCGGCCATCATGGCCTGCGCCGGTCTCTGCATGGCCGACCACAAATGCGGGTGCAGTTCGCCCGCCGTGGCAAGCGCCGCAGTCGGAGAGCAGCCGAAAGTCACCGCGACGGGAGAAATACAACTCTGCCAGGCGCTCGGCCCCGCCGCTCCCTACCCCATCAAAGGGCTCGATTGCGCAACCGGCGCCTGCGGCGAGCTCGGCTGGGATGCTGCCCGGCCCATTCCCTGGCAGCGCTACGCACAGGGTGAATACGTGGGGCACGAGCGCCTGCGGCACGTCGACCAGTACCGCCTGCGCGTCGACGACGAGTTGGAGTTTGTTTTTCGGCTTACGCGAACCGAAACTTCGACGCCCTATCAGCTGAACGTGGGGGACGAGGTCCGCATCGAATCGCTTAGCGATGCCACGCTGAACCGCGACCTCGTCGTTCAGCCCGACGGCTACGTTACGTTGCCGCTCATCAACGAAGTGCGGGCCACGCAACACACCATCCCGCAGTTGCGCGACGAAATCGCAGATCTGTACAGGAAGTTCTACAAAGAACCCGCCATCACCGTCACGCCGCTGCGGCTCAACACCCGGCTGGAAGACCTGCGTGCCACCAGCGACGCCCGCTTCGGTTTCGGCGGTCAATCGCGCCGCGCCAAGGTGACGCCCGAAGGCACGATCCAACTCCCGGCCCTGGGCAACGTTCCCGTGCAGGGGCTGACGCTCATGGAAGTGCAGCGCGAGCTGCACGAGCGGCTCGGCCGGCGATTTGAGGGGATGGAGATCACGCCCGTGCTGACACAACGCGCCCCGCGATACATCTACGTCGTAGGCGAAGTGAGAACGCCGGGACGCTACGAGCTGACCGGACCCACGACGGCCATGCAGGCCATCAGCATAGCGGGCGGCTGGATTTACGGCGGCAACCTCTGGAACACCGTCGTGTTTCGCCGCGGCGACGACTGGCGTTTGCTGGCCACGAAGCTCGACCTGCGCGGGCCGCTCTACGGCAAGCGGCCCTGTCCGGCCGACGAAATCTGGCTCAACGATTCCGACATCGTGCTCGTGCCCAAGAGCGGCATTCTCGTGGCCGACAACATCATCAGCCTGTTGTTCACCCAGGGGCTTTACGGCATCGCGCCGTTCAGCACAGCCACGACGTTCAGCATCACGCGGTTCGGCGCGCTGTAGAATCGCCGTATGTGTGGGGAGGACGGGCTTCCTGGCCCGTCCAGTTGTTGCTTTTCCGTTACGTTCCTTCCTGATCGTCAGGCGTCTTATCCACGGGACGGCGTAGGAAGGCCATCCTCGCGTCACTCGTCGGCGTAAACGCGCGTGCTCTCTTCTTTCGTGACCGGGCTCTGCATTTCGTCGGTCAAGAGCTGTACCTGCACGCGCAAATCGCCCGGCTCGAGACCCTGGGCGCGAATCTGATAGGTCGTCTCGGCTTTGGGGGCCAACCGGCCCAGGGGCTGAAAACGGACCTCCTGGCCAACCACCGAGTCTCGCGTCGGGCCATGGGCCGTTCGAGGCTTGAGCTGGGGAGGAAAGATGGCCACAAGCTGCACGTTTGTGGCGGCCTTCGACCCCTGGTTGACCACCTTGATCTCGTAGGTCGTTTCGCCCCCGACTTCGATCGGATCGGCCTCGTCGGCCAACTGGAAGAGGATCGCGGCCACACCTTCGACCGTCACAACCTCTTCCTGCTCCGCCGACAAGCCGCGTTCGGCCATGCCCTCCACCTTGAGCGTCTGCTCGCCCGCCTCAACCGGCAGCGCGGTGAGCGTTACCTGTCCGCTCTGTTTGGCCGGCAGTTCCTCCAGCACCCAGTGAACGGTATTCGTCACGGCATCGTACTGGCCGGAGTTGTTGGCGCCGACAAACTTCATCCCCTTGGGCAGGTGAGTGAGCAACTGCACTTCCTTGGCCGGGGCGGTCCCCGGGTTGCTGACGGTGACCGTGTACGTGGCTTGCCGCTCGAGGTAGCGCCGCTTCGGTCCCTGCATCGAAAGCTCCAGTTGCGGCGCCACGACCATGAACTCCGACTGTTGCTCCGCTTGCAATTGCCCGTCGCCCCGCGCCATGAGCCGGTTGACCACCTGCCCGGCCTTGACCGAGTTCATCGTAAGCTCGATCTGGCGTGATTCGCCCGGCTTCAGATCCCCCACTTCGTATTCCAACTCGCTCCCCGCCGGATGCTCGAGCTGTTCGGGAATGTTCTCTGAAATCACGATGCCGGTCGCGACGCCCGTGCCCGGATTTGAGATGCGGATGGAGAAAATCGCTTGTTCGCCGATCAGCACTTCGTGCGGCGCAGAGACCTCGATCGCCAACTGGGGGCGAGTCGCGCGCGTGCGCACCGAGGCCTCCCCCGCAAAGTGGACCGTGGCCACGCTGCCGATCTCTCCTTCGGCCAGCGGCATGAGCTCCATCTCAACCGTGGCTTCTTCGCCCGGCTTGATCGAGCCCACCGTCCATTTCACCTGTCCATCGACGATTTCGGTTGCCGCGGGCCGCGCGTCGATCAGGTGGGTTCCTTGCGGGATCACGTCGTGGATCTCGACCGCCTGGGCCAACACCGTGCCGACGTTCTGCACGCGGACGGCGAATACGGCCGGCTTGCCGACTTGCACCTCTTCCGGCGCCGCCTTTTCGACGATCAGCGTCGGCGACTGGGCGCCTTCAAGCTGCCTGTTGCCCGGCCGTCCGTGGCCCATCATGGGCTGGCGGCCCCTCTTCGGCGCCGTCTCGCCAGCCGCATCGCCGAACGGATCTCGGTGTGGCGTGCTTCGGCCGGCCTGCCTGGGGTCGGTCGCCCTCTCCCGCGGCTGCTCGGCCCCGACCTCCCGCACCGGCGCCGACAAGGCACGCTTTTTTCGGGTCCCTTCGCTCGCCGTTTTCTTTTGCGACGGCAAGACGTCGTTCGCTTGGCTGCGACGTCCGCCAGCCTCTTCGACCGCCGCGTAGCGCGTCGGCCGCTCGATTTCCGCACGCCGTTCGGTCACGGCGGGCTGCTCGGAGACGCCCACTTGTCCGACCGCTTGGGAGGCGTCGTAAGGCGTGTCGGAGTCGGCTATGGAGTTGGTAAACGGGTCCTCGGCCCCCGCGACACCCGGCGTCGAAGCGGCCGCGCGGCCCGCCTCAGGAAACAGGTCGGGGCCGGCCTCGGGCACCTCGTCGGTAAAATCGGCCGATCCAGGCCGCCGACCGGCTGGCGCAGGTCTGTCCAAGGTGTCGGCCGGAGCGGGGTCCGCATACCGATCGGCGTATCTGTCGGTGTATCGATCGCCGCGGCTGGTTGCGGTATCCGCGTCGCTTGCCGCAGGCGTCTTGCGCGCGGACGACTTGGACGCTGGCGATTTGGGTTTTGCCTTCTTCTTGGTGCCGGGCTGGCCGACGGCCCTTTCCTGGGCCATGGCCTCAGGCTGGGCACGATAGATCAGCGCGACGCCCAGCGCCGCGACCACCAGCAGACCGGTCAGCGCCGTCGTGCGGACGAGCAACCGCTTCATCGGTTTGTCTCCGAAAGAAGGGCAAGATAGGACGTGATTCGGCGGGGCCGGCAGAGGGGGGTTCTGACGGGGTCGGCCCACCATGATCGGGACATGCCAGACGACTCGGCGCAGTCCGCTGAGGGGGCGGTGCGCCGGCATCTTGGGGCGTAAATACCAAAAGCGCGCGGCCAGGCAAAGAGCAAAGAGTCCACCTCCGTGGGGGCGTGGGGGCGGGGGGCCAACGCCGCCTCGGCGCGCAACCTGCCAGGGCGCAGTCCTAGCCGGCCGTTCGCGTGGAGTGCCCATATTTGGGCAGCGCCACGAAGATCGTGCCCCCCAGGCCGTTGCCGAGTGTGATGATGGCCAGGAAGGAGGCGAATTCGCTCCAGGTCGTTCGTCCCCCGGCAAAAACGTCGCTCATCACTTCGCCAGCACCGACGATGGCGTGAGGGAAGCGGCCCAGGCCGACCGATGTGGCGATCAACGAGACGATCACGATCTGGCTCAGCCCTCTTCCTTGATCTGTTCGTTGGGGATCGAACCCTCCACGACGAGCACGAACGGTTCCAACTCACCCCGCTCGGCCATGTACCAATACTTCATTAAATCGTCGCCCACCTCGTGGGAGTCGCCTTGCTCGTCTCACCGTGCGCTTCCGCCGCGGAGCGTCGGAGCCACTTCAACCGCCCAACGTCCCGCGCGTCACGCCCAACTGGCTGAGCACCTGCAAACCTCGCCAGGCCGAGCGGCCGTCGTCGAGTCCCGCCAGCACCCGCGAGTAACGCGATAGCAGCGCCCGCGCCTGCTCGGCGTCCTCGCGCAACAACTCGACGCGAAAATGCCGCAGGCCGCACTTGAGCATTCGTGGCACGTACTCGGCGGCCGACTGCGGCACCGAGTTGAAGACCGTGTTGCGGCAACCCGTGTCGGCCAGCAGGGGAAACTCGGCCCCCACGCGATCGCGCAGCTCGACGCGGTGCCGGTCGCACGGCCGCCCGCAATCTCGCCAGTCCTTTCCGTCCGACAACGTGGCGGCAAACACGCAGTGCTCCATGTGGAACATGGGCATGTGCTGGTGGATCACCGCCTCAAACGGCGACGGCGCGATCCGCGATAGCATGGCCGCAAGCTGTTCCCAGCTCAGGTCGTAGCTCGGCACCAGGCGCTTCAGCCCCTCTCGCAGGAACAGTTGGGCCGTGAGCTCGTTGGCCACATTCAACGAGTAGTCGCCGATGAGAGCCATCTGCGGCGCCTGCTCGCGGAACCAGCCCAATGCCGCCAGGTTGCGGACCAGCACCGCGTCGGGCACGGCCGACGCGATTTTTGCCAACAGTCCGTCTTCGCCGGGCTTGATGATGCGGAGCGTGGCCAACCCGACGTCAAGGCCCGCCCCGTGCGCTATCTCCACCGCCTCGCGATATCGGCGCACGTCTTCAAAATCGCAGTAGACCATCGCCGGGTTGAAGCCTTCGTCCGACGACCAGTTGCAGACGGCGTCGAGCTGCTCGCGGGTGCGCACCAAGACGTAGAGCTGCGGCGAGGCGGCCTCAGCCGAGGGAACTGCTTCGACGACCTCGCGACGCAAGTCGCTCAGCGCTTCTCGTCGCAGACGGTCCCGAGCTGCCGCCCTTAGGTCCGTGAGCTGGGCCACTCCCTGCCGACGAAGGTCGTTGAGGACGCTCTTGGGCACCATCACTTGTTCGGTGACCGACACTTCGACGGCGGACAACTCGAACGGCGTATCGCCCAGCCTGCCGAACTGCTCGCGTACAAGCGATTCATCGAGCGGATGTTTGCGTGCTGCCTGGAGGGGGCCCGTCCATTCAACTGCGACTTCGTTCGCCCCGTCACTCAACCCGATCCGCAGCGGCCCGCCAACTTGCCCCGCGACGCGCACCGTCACGGGCACGCGCCGGGGCGTGCAGTCGCGCGCATAGGTCTGCTCGATGCGGCGGCGAAAGGCGGGATCGTCGGTCTTCCAAACCAGACTGCCGGTGGCGACGGCGGCCAGGTTCACCGTCCCCTCCCGAAAGGTAAGCTCAACGCGGCGGACGCCACTCCCTATCGCCTGAACCTCCAGGACGCGCCCGCCTTGCTCATCCTGCTCCGGGTGTCCTTCGTCGAAGACAACGCCGTCGCCCGGCTTGATGACGGCCTCGACCGAATGCTGCGATTGGTGTTCGGCTGCGAACTCGACCACGACGCTGCCTCGACGGATTTCGACTACCGTGCCCACTTGAACACCGCGGCTCTTTGGAAATCGGCCGTGAACAAGGCGCTGGTGGTTCGCTCCTTCCAGAAATCCGGGCGTAAAACCGCGCGAAAAGCTCTGAGCCAGATCAAGCTGCTCCTGACGTTCCAGCGAGAACGGCTCGGCCCGCTGGGCCGCGTCGAGCGCCCTGCGGTAGGTACGCGTGGTGGCGGCCACGTATTGTGCGCTCTTGAGGCGCCCCTCGATCTTGAGGCTCGCGGCGCCCAGTCGAACCAGGTCGGCGACGTGATCGTACCCGGCCAGATCCTGCGGACTAAGCAAATACGCATAGTCGCCAAGATCGCGCCTTCGACCGTCGACCAGCAAATCGTAAGGCAGACGGCACGCCTGGGCACACTGGCCGCGATTCGCGCTGCGGCCGCCGAGCGCCTCGCTGGTCAGACACTGCCCGCTGTAGGCCACACACAACGCCCCGTGAACGAAAACCTCGACCGGCAGGTCGGTCTGCTCGCGCACCCGCGCGACGTCGGCCAGCGACAACTCGCGGGCCAGAATCACCCTCTCCACGCCGAGCCGGCGGACAAACTCGATCCCGCGGGCCTCCGTAAGCGTCATCTGCGTCGACCCGTGTACCGGCAACGCCGGCGCCAGTCGCGCGATGAGCCTCGCCAGACCCAGGTCTTGCACGATGACCGCGTCGGCGCCGGCTCGGGCGAGTGCGACGACGACTCCGGCGATCTCCGGCAGTTCGTCGGAGAAGACCAGCGTGTTCAGGGTCACGTAACCCCGCACGTTGTGCCTGTGGAGGTAAGCGATGACTTCTGGAAGCTCTTCCAGCGGGAAGTTGGTTGCCCGGTGCCGTGCATTGAAGTTCGACAGTCCGAAGTAGACCGCGTCGGCCCCGTTCGCCACCGCGGCTCGCAACGCCAGCCAATCGCCGGCGGGTGCCAGAAGTTCCGTGGAGTTTGAGGTCATACGGAGTATTGTATCGCTCCGACGCGCGAACGCGCAGCATTGTCGCTATCGAACGAAGCTTTTGAACTGGAGGCGGCACTACCGACCAACTGGCGTCAGCGAAAACTGCAACTGCGCGACGCCGTCGATCTCAAAATGCTCGATGCGGAAGGCGTGTTTGCCTGCTTCGAGCTTAACCTGGGCGGTGTTCTCCGTCGGCGGATGCCAGGTCCAGTTGTCGATTACGGTACGTCCGTCAATCTTCAGGCGTATGCCGTCGTCAGACACGGTTCGCAACTCATAGTCGCCGGCCGGCAGCTCAATGTCGGCCGTAGCGACGGTGGCGAAATGGTCGCGAGGCACCTGAGCGCTCGGCGCGTCGGTGCCCCAACTGAAGTCGATGCGAGGCATCTTGCGCTGTTCCAAGACCGGACCGGAAAGCACCTCGTTCCAATCGGCCGGAGGCATCTGTGGACCGACGTGCGTCCAAGGGTAGAATTTTACGTCCCACTCGGCGAAGAGGATCAGCCCGCTGACCGGCAGGCTCTGTTTTCGCTCCGGCAAATCGATCGTGAACGACCATTTGCGCATCTGCTTGCCTGGCGCGGTGAGCTTGAGGACCGCCGGTAGCGTGCCGGACTGCGGCGCCACGTCGATACCGCCGCCGACATCGACGACGCGGAACTGCGTATCGGGACCAAGCACGCGCAACTCGCCGCTGCCCCAGAAAACGGGCTTTTCGGGAAAGACCTTGACCTTCGAGAAGTCGTAAGGTCCCCATTCGTCGACAAAGACGTATTTCAGGCCGCGCAGCGAGCCCGCCGGCAAGAAGGCGTCTTGCCGGCCGGGAACCTCTGGCGGGGCGCGGTCGGCCTCGGGCACCGAATGATCGAGCGGCAGCGGAGCGTCGGCCGAAGTCGCTCCCGCTGGTGCCTTGCCGGAGAAGTAATTTCCGGCAAACGACACCGATTGCTCGTTGCCCACGCGCACTGTGCCTGAGATGTTGTTGCGCTCGACGGTCACCTCTCGACACCGGCCGTCGACGTTCAGCGCCGCTTCACCCGCCCGGAAATCGTTTTGCGACACGGCCGTCTTTCCGGTGTTGACCAGACGCACGTCGAGGCGGTTGCCATCAAAGAGATTGCGAGAGATCTGGTAACTTTCCGAACGGCAATGATGAAGCTTTCCGTACGGTTTTTCAACGAAACCTGGCTTGTCGTTGGCCCACAGGTTGACGGCCACGCCATTGTTTTCAAACCGGTTGGCCTCGATGCGATTGTTGCTGCCGTGCTCGATGGAAATCCCGTGATGGCAATGGCTGATCTTGTTGCCCACGAATTGCGAGTCGTAGGAATACCCGGCCCAGATGGCATGGTCAGCTTCGTCGAGGATGTTTTCGACGAACCGATTGCCACGGGAAAACGTGGCCTCGATGCCGTTGTTGCTGGCATGCGAGAAGTCGTTGCGATACACGAGATTGCCGTTGGAGCCGCCCTCGCCCGTCTCGTCGATCGTGTCCAGCCCTGCGAAGAGAAAGAAGCCGTCGCCGCCGTGGGTGGCGCTGTTGAAGGCGAAGATGTTGTCCGAGCACTGCTCGAAGATCAGGATGCCGGCCGAATCTTGGCCGCGGTTATAGACGCCATGAGAGTAGCCGCGAATGCACCAGTCGAGCTTGTTATGCGAGATGCGGTTGCGATCGGCGCGGTAAAGCGCCAGCCCCCAGCCGCTGTTGAAAGAGCAGTCGTTGTCGTAGACCGCGCCGTCGTGAGAGCGGACCAGGCAGACGCCATTCTGGCCGCGCCGGGCCACATTATTGCGCACGGTGAACTCCGTGCAGCCGTCGAGGTAGATCGCGGCGCCGTAACGCAGCCACTCGTTGTTGTCGTTCTCGTGTCCGAAGAGCCAATCGGCCCCGTTCTCAGCCTGCGGCGTGCTGAGCAGGTGCTGCTTGAAGTTGTCCGAGAGATCGCAGTTCTCGATCGTTACATCGCGGCAATTGCGGACATAGATGCCGATCTTGAAACCTCGGACTTTCGCGTTGCGCAGCACCACTCGCGAGGAATCTTCGATTACGATGCCCCGGCCTTGGAATTGGTCAGGCAGATCCCCGTCCTGCGCGCCGGCTAGTTCCGCCTGGCGAAAGTCGACCACCAGGTCGTCGCCGCGAAGATGCAACACGCCGTTATCGTCCGGATCCGCAACCTGGTACGTGCCCGGCCGGACGGCCCCGCTTCGGGTCACGACGAGGTTATCCTGCTCGATCACGAGATCATCGGCCGCGGCAAGGTTGGTCGAAAGGGTGAGGGACAACGCCAGACAATACGCACGCATAATCAAATCCGCCTTGGGGACGCCCATTCCAGAACCGCTGGGTCAGCGAGCCAGTATACCGCCGATCTTGACCCTTTTGCCTGCGATTCGCTATAAGCTGCGGTCCTCTTCTTGACGGAGCCCCTATGACCGATGCCGCGCCGCGTGCCAAAGATCGGATGACCGTGCGCGATTTCCTTGTGAGACAAAGGGTTACGATCTCCCTTTTTGTCTTCTCCAGCCTGATTCTCAAGGATCTCGTCACCGGGACACGGCCACACGACACGGGCAATTTTCATGACCCGCTGGCGGTCACGGGGCTCGTCACCGTGTTGATCGGACTGGCGATTCGTTCCTGGGCGGCGGGGGTCATCAACAAGACCAAGGTGCTTGCAACCACGGGCCCATATCGCATGTGCCGGCACCCGCTCTACCTGGGATCGCTGATGATGATGTTCGGGTTCTGCGTGCTGGTCGGCAGCCTGCTCGACGCCTGCGTCGTGTTCGGCCCGGTTCTCGCCATCTACTTGTTGACGATCCAGCGCGAGGAACGGCGGCTGGCAGCCAGGCACGGCGTCGCCTGGGCTCAGTATGCGGCGGCCGCTCCGCAGTTCTTCCCTTATCGCCCCTTTCTCGAGCTGCGCTGCGATTGGTCGCTGGCGCAATGGCTCAACAATCGAGAGTACAAGGCTGCGCTGACGGCGACCGCGTCCCTGCTCGCCCTGCACGTTTGGCGGCTGCTGTAGGCCGTCCCCTGGTCTCCTTCAGAAGGCAACAACATGGGTAAGGAAGTCAAAATTGGCCTGGCCGTCATCGGCGTACTGCTGTGCGTTTTTGGCGGCGTGTTGTTTTTCCGGCTGCGTCGCGAAGGGCCTGGGACGGCTCAAAAGAAAATCGCCGCAGTGAAGAAAGGCACCGTGAAGAAAGACACCGAGGCCAAGTCGCCAACCCAAAAAGCCCCGCAGCAGGAAAAGCCCGACAAGGGTCGCTACGACCGATTCGCTAGCAACACGGCCTGGAGTACCCTGAGCCATGCCGACGACGCGGCTCAGCCGGACGCCAATAAGGATGAGCCTCACGACGAGCAACCCCCCGGTCTGGATAGTTCTCCTTATCGGGACCGTTCGCGCCGCGGACGTTATGGAGAGGCTGCGCCGGCTGAGGACGATTCAAGCGACGCAACCACCGAGGAAACCGCGCAGGAGGATGCCGGACAAGAGGAGGATGGGCGCCTCGGCGGGTTGGTCATGCCCGACGACCGACCTGTTCAGGGGCCCGCCGACATGGCCTTCTCGGAGGATGACCAATCTGCCGAAACCGATGTCTCCGATGCGGCCGACGGCGACACCGAGGAACCAACGACGGACAAGCGTGACACGGACGACGAACAGACGGAAGACCGTTACGCCGAGCGCCGCCAGACGGCGGACCGCTACGCTCGAAACCGGGCGACCGATGGGTCGCGATACGGCGAGCGGACGGGGGACGACGACGCCGAGGAGCCGTCGGATCCGGCGGAATCAGACGACGGGACGATGCAGCTTTCGCCGCTGGCTGGTGACCAAACGGAGAATCACCCCGCCGCCAGCGACGGTTTTGGCCGGCGGCGGTATGCGCAAGATCAATTCGACCAAGACTCAGTCGACGACGACCAATCCGACAACGAACGATTTGGCCGCGATTCCGAAACGGCGCAACAAGCGGAAGACCTGGCGGACGACGCGGAACCCCTAGCGGACGAATCCGTGGAAGAGCGGCCTGCCCGACCGCGGTCCGACGCAGATTCTTATGTCGTCGAGCCAAACGACAACTTCTGGCGCATCTCGCAAAAGGTCTACGGCACCGGAGCCTACTTCAAGGCACTCGAAGCCCACAATCGCCGGCAGCAGGGCGACAAGAGACTGATCAATGTGGGCGACGTCCTGTCCGTACCGCCGCTCGCGGTGCTGCGTGAGGACTACGCCGATCTGTGTCCCAAACCCCGCGACGTGCCGGCGGACCGCGGCTCCTTGCCCCCGAACTCGTCGGTTCGGCGAGCTCGCAAGCGCACCTACACGGTGGCGGAGGGGGACACGCTCTTCGACATCGCCCGGCACGAACTGGGCAAAGCTTCACTCTGGGCCGAGATCTATCAGCTCAATCGTCAGCAGCTTGGTGAAGACTTCGAGTACCTTACGCCAGGGACCCAGCTTGTGCTGCCCGAACGGGACAAGGAAGCGGCTCCCATCGCCTCGCGACCACGCCGCGGGGGCTATCAGCGCTGAAGCGGCGCGAAGGTAACCCGGCACTCCATGACGGAAGGCGCTCGCGTGGCGAGCGCCTTCACCGCCATAGAATGTCGAGTCCGCTAAACTTCAAGCCGGCGCTACTGCTTGGTGGCCGGACGACGGCGCGGGCCGCCAGCTCCGCCGAAGCCGCCTCCTGCCCCGCCGAACGCTGGGAATTCGAAGTCTTTGCCTTTCATATCCGCCCATTTCGTCTTCTGCTCGTCGGTCAGCACCGCCAGCATGTCGGCCTGGGCTTTGTCTTGTCGTTCGCGCATCTCAGCAAACCGCTTCTGGCGCTCTTCATCAGACAGGTTCTGGAAGCCGCCGGGGCCGCCTTGGGGACGAGCGTCCTCTTGGATTTTCTGAATTTTATCCTGCTGCTCTTGCGACAGGCCGATCTGCTTGGCGATGTCGGGCCGAGCCAGGGCCCGCGTGCCCTGGAGCTGCAGTGCCAACTGATTGAGCCGGGTGAGCTGTTCGGGCTTGAGGATCTTGTCGAGCTTTTCCTGTGCTGTCTTCTCTGCCTCTTCACCTTTCTTCCGCATCTCATCCATGCGCTTCTCGCGCTCGTCATCGCTCAGGTTCTGGAGTTCCTGGAAGTTGAAACCCCCGCGTGACTCTCGCTGCGCGGCTAAAACGTCGTCGATCTCCTTGCCCTGTTCATCGCTAACGCTCAGTTCTTTGCGCACCTCGGGCATGTTCAGCAGGGCGGTCGGACCGCCGCCCATCCCTCCGGGCCCGCCTCCGAACCCCCCGAAACCCCGGCCGCCAAAACCGCCGCGCCCACGGCCACGCGGTTGGTCTTGCGCCGAGGCCAGCGAAACCATCAACACCAACATCACTGCTACCGCCAGGCTCTTGCTTCGCAACATAGGTCTACGCCTTTCTGAAACGACAAGGAATTCAGGACTGAAGTGTGCCGAGATATGCCCGCCCGACGCGGGTGCCGGAGGACGACCGCAACAAGCACGTTTCGGCGCCCTCCCGCAACGGGCAGTCTACCGCTCGCGGGCGGCCCGTACAGCAGGCGCAAGCGAAAAATGGCCGGAAGGGGGCGCCCCGCCGGTAAGTGGCCCGACAGGGATGGCCGGTTACAAGAGTCAAGGGGGCGATGCGGGTCGCCTCCCCTGCGGCCACCGGCCTCAGCAGGCGATGAGTTCCGGGCGCGGTGCGACACGTGGCGGGTTGACCTCCGGCTCCTCCGCTTCAAGCCGAGCCACAAACGCGCAGCCAACCCGATACTGGATCGGCTCCTCTTTCGATAGGGGGGTGATATTGGCGACGTTCGCCACCATGTACCGCGCCTGCTCGCGGGTACCCAAACGCACGACAAACGCTTTGCACTCCGGTCGTTTCTCGCAAATGAACGACATACCCTTGGCCGAAATGTCGCTCGAGCGAACCGCAAAGAATTCGCTCGGATCTGGGATGTCGGTTCCACCGTTATAGACGGCGACTTGCTGCTCGGTCTCGAACGGATGGCGTACGAGTCCCTGATCGACTTCGATGGCCAACACCTGCCGGCCGTCGTGCAGGTAAGCGGCGTTGCGTCCGTTTTCCTTGGCGGCGTAGACGGCCTGGTCGGCCCGTTTGATGAGCATTGCCTGATCGTCGCCGGGCAAAGTCATGGCTACGCCGATGCTGACCGTGATCGGAAACTCGTGGTCGGCTTCCCTGAATCTCTTGGCGGCGATCGTCGCCCGCAGTCTTTCCGCCACGTTGGCGGCGTCCGCTAGCTTGGTGCCGGGCAGGATCACCGCGAATTCCTCACCGCCGTACCTGCACGCCAGGTCCATTTGCCGTCCCGCCCGTGCGTGGATTCCGGCGACCCATTTGAGCGCCGAATCGCCGACGGGGTGCCCGTAGCAGTCGTTGATCTGCTTGAATCGGTCAATGTCGACCAAGAGCAGCGAAATGGGAACTCGGTGCCGTCGCCACTGGTCGAACCGCCGGCCCAATTCCTCTTCGAAGCTGCGCCGGTTCGCCAATCCGGTGAGCGTGTCGGTCCGCGACTCTGCGGCGAGCGCGTCGACTTTCTCCCGCTGCTCCTCGATTTCTTGATGGGCCGCCGTCAGGTCGGCTTTCAGCCGGCGGTTGGCGACCAGCACCGAGGCGGCCGCAGCCAGAACCGAAACCGGGTCGTCTGGCGGCGTGGCGCCAATCCCCTCGGTGATTTCGTCGATCTCAAACGAATGCCGGTGGATGTCGCCGTCCACCTTCTCCATCAGCGAGGTCAGCCAGCTCACCTGTTGCTGTGAAAACGGCGACGGCGCAGCCGGGGCGTCTGAGGCGGCGCGCTGGGCGTCGCCCGCCGGCACGTCTTGCTGGTTGGCCTTAGCGTAGTTCCGGAGCCGCCAGCTTTGCACCAGGTACATGCACGCCGCACCGAGCGCGAAATTGAAGACTGCAAGCAATGCAAACGTGGTCATGAGAAGGTCATCGCCTCGATCGACTTATCGCCCGCGCGCCAGCGCCGCTCATGCCGGTGTGCAAACCAAGCAGAGATACGCCTCCCACCTCGATCGGTGTTACCGAAGGATAGCTTCCGGCCGATACCCCGAAGCACGAATGCCTGCCCTAGGGACGGGCGAGGCGCCCCGCCGCGCGGTCGATTCACGTTGGCGCGATGATGACGCACGACGCGGTCACACCACCGGCGGTGCCTCGGTCAGATTCGCTACAACCGGTAGCCAACCGAGGGACAATTCGCCACAATAGTCGGCACGAATTGTCGGCCGGCCCGCTGCCCGTGGTCGGCAGGACCCGACGAGCGGCAGCGAGCCCTGAAAAGAATGCGAGCAAGAACATGAATTCCTTGATTGTCGATATACATGCCCGGCAGATTCTCGATAGCCGCGGCAATCCCACGGTGGAAGTCGACGTGCGCCTGGCCGACGGATCGTTCGGCCGGGCGGCGGTTCCCAGCGGCGCCAGCACCGGCGTTCACGAAGCGTGGGAGCTGCGCGACGGCGACGCCGGTCAGTACCTTGGAAAAGGTGTCGGAAAAGCGGTCGCCAGCGTCAACGAGAAGCTGGCCGACGAGTTGATCGGCCAGGATGCGCTCGACCAGTCGGCCATCGATCGACGGATGATTGAGCTGGACGGCAGCGCGAACAAGAAGAACCTTGGCGCCAACGCCATTCTCGGCGTCTCGCTGGCGGTTGCTCACGCCGCCGCGGACTTCTGCGGGTTGCCGCTGTTCCGCTACTTGGGGGGCGCGGGGGCCAGACTGCTGCCGGCGCCGATGATGAACATCGTCAACGGCGGCGCGCACGCCGACAACAAGGTCGACGTGCAGGAGTTCATGGTCATGCCGCTGGGCTTCGACAAGTTCAGCGACGCTCTGCGATGCGGCGTCGAGATCTTCCACAACCTGAAGAAGGTCTTGCAGAAACGGGGCTACAAAACGGCCGTCGGCGACGAAGGCGGGTTTGCCCCCGACCTGGGAAGCAACGCCGAGGCGCTCGACCTGATTATGGAAGCGGTCGCCCAGGCGGGCTATCAGGCCGGCCGCGGGGAGCAAGTTGGCATCGCACTGGATGTCGCCGCGACGGAACTCTACGACAACAAGAAGAAGACCTATTCGATGGACTCTCGCTCGCTCGATGCCTCCGCCATGGCCGACCTGCTGGCGACTTGGGTCGAGAAATATCCCATCTGTTCGATCGAGGACGGTTGCAGCGAAGACGATTGGGAGGGATGGAAGCTGCTTACGGATCGTCTGGGCTCGCGAGTGCAGCTTGTGGGCGATGACCTGTTCGTGACGAATACGCAGCGATTGCAGGACGGGATCGACCGCGGCGTGGCCAACAGCATCCTGATCAAGGTCAACCAGATCGGCACGCTGAGCGAGACCATCGACGCCATTCAGCTTGCCCGTCGCAACGGCTACACCAGCATCTCCAGCCATCGCAGCGGCGAAACCGAAGATTCGACGATTGCCGACCTGGCCGTGGGCCTTTCGACCGGCCAGATCAAGACCGGCTCGCTGTCGCGCACCGACCGCACGGCCAAGTACAACCAGCTTTTGCGAATCGAGGAGATGCTTGGCGACAGCGCCGTTTACGGGGGCCAGCTCTTTCCCAACTGGGTGAAGTAGCAGGCACGCTGCTGCCTCACGAGCGGCTCATGCTTCGCTTCGGCCCGATGCCGCAAGCGACGGCATTCCCCTCGTCTTTTCCACATCCAGTTCTCCGAAGCGGCGGCACGACGGATCGTGCCCGCAACTTTGGGAACGATTTCAACGACTTTGCGGACGTTGCGCCCGTCCTCCGCGACGGTGTGCGCGAATGTGCCCTTCCGCACGCCTCCCTACCGCGCCGCTGCATTCACTGAGCTACGTTTTCTTGGCGCAGGCCGCAGCCCGCTCATGCGCGGCGACGGCCTGAATTCGCACCCGCCGTCCAACCACACCAAACCATGGAAACGGTCATGACGACTCTCGCAACCGACCCCGTCACTCCGCCAGTTTTCGCCGCGACGGTGGTCCCTCCGGCCCCCGTGTTGCCCCTGACGGGAGAGGGGCTTCCCACGGCCGAGCGCGTGCAGGAAGAAATCGCCTTCGTGCTGAACAAGACGCTCAGCGACGATCTGGCGCATTGGGCCAACGAATACAGCAAGGTCGGCCATCGCAACATGTACCTCTGGAAGTGGTGTCATCAGGGTGTCGCGGTCACCACGCTGTCCTGCGTATCGCCGGAGTATTTTGACAACGTCTGCGACACGAAGGTCATGGGCGTGATCCTCGACGTACTGCTCGACGACATCGCCGATCGCAAAGGCGACGACGCGCTGCTGGAGGCGCTCACCAGTCTTTCGATCGACGGCCCGCGTCCCACCTTTACCGGCTACCCGGCCGCGCAGCGCGCCTACGCCGAGTTCACCGTGGCGGTGTGGGACGAAATCGTGGCCCGCGCAAGACGATATCCGCTCTTCGATCAATACGCCAAAGTTCTCGATTACGACTACCGCCAGTTGTTCAACGTGATGCGCTATTCGCACCTGGCCAACGAGCACATCGAGCTGTTGAACCTGGCGGAGCACGATCTCTACACGCCGCACAACATGCACATGATCATCTCCAGCACGCTCGACCTGATGTGCTCGCCCGGCTTCGACCGCAACGAGTGGGGCAAGGTCCGCGACGCGGCCTGGCATGCCCAGTGCATGGGTCGCATCGGAAACCTCACGACGACCTGGGAACGAGAGCTGGGCGACGCCGACTATTCCAGCGGCGTGTACGCCAGCGCCTTGAACAGCGGCGATCTCTCGGTCGACGATTTGCGCGCCGGAGACCATGACAAGATCAGGCGTGCGATCGTCGAGGGAAAGCACGAGATCAAATTCCTCAGGCAGTGGCAGGAGCACCGCCGCTACCTGCTCTCGCAGGTTCCGCAGGTCCGCTCCTGTGACCTTGCCAGGCTGGTCGCCGGGTTGGAACGCCTGATCTGTCTGCACCTTGGCAGCCGGGGTTACAAGTAGACCGCGACCCAACTCGAACATGATTTCCGGAAACGAGCGGCGAGCCTAACCCCGACTCTCGAGCGCCTATCTATGTTGCAGCGACTCGCCGAAAAAATGCTGAATCGTTTCGGCCCCCACTACATCCTAGGGCTGATGTGGGTGACGCGGGCCTGCGCTTCGATCGGCGGCTTGCTGCTGCTCTACTACGTCAATCTGTCGCTGAAGCTACCCGACCAGATTCGCTACCACTTCGAGGTGGCCTCGCTGATTCTGGTGGCCTTTGCGGTCACCGTTACCGTGTTTCTGGCCCTCTGGGAGACGCGGCACCTGCGGGAGGTCATCCGCCGCATCCGCGCGGGCAAGCCGGTGGAAGGCCCGCTCGGGCAGGAAGCCGGCCGCGAGGCCGTGATCTTCTCCGGCCGCCACCACCGCTACGAATCTTGGGTGGTGCCCTGCACCACGCTGGCGCCGCTGTTGCTGTACCTCAAGATCGTCGACAACGCGTCCATCACCGTGCTGATCAACGTCAGCCTGGCGGCCGTCATGGCCACCGTGATGGTGCTCATGTCGACCTACTTCCTCATCGGCTCGTGCATGCGGCCGGTGATCGGCTACCTGCTGCGCAACGGGGTGGCGGTCGAGTTCGACTCGATTCCGGTGAGCAAGCTGCGGGCCCGGATGAACATCTCGTTTGCCCTGATCATCCTCACGACCTCCCTCATGATCGGCACGTTGGCCAACCAGCGGGCGACGGACATGGTCGGCCATCCCGAGAATCAGGCGGAAGCCGTCACCAACCTGCGCCAACACACGAGCTACATCACGATCGCCGCGGTGCTCATCGGGCTCGTCTTCTCGACCGTCCTCGCTCAGTCGGTGGCGGTGCGCGTTCGTGAACTGGTCGACTCGATGAAGCGGGTGCAGACGGGCGACCTGTCGGCCCGCTTGACCCCAACCGGCAACGACGAAATTGACATCGTCACCCGGCAATTCAACGAAATGGTGACGCAGCTCGACCGCAACGACCACACCATTCGCGACTTAAACTCCAACCTGGAAAAGAAGGTCAAGAACCGCACCCGCCAGCTCTCGAAGAAAAAGCGCGAATTACAGGTGTCGTTTCGCCAGTTGCAGGAGCATGACCGCCTCAAGACGCAGTTCTTCTCCAACGTCAGCCACGAGTTGCGGACGCCGCTGACGATGATTCTCGCCCCCCTGGAGGAGCTGATCACCAAGCGCCGACAGCAGCTCTCCGGCGACGCCAGTTACATGCTGGAGGTCGCCTTAGTCAACGGCCGGCGCCTGCTCGACTTGATCAACCGGCTGTTGGAGTTTTCCAAGCTTGAAGCCGGCCACGCGCAGCTCTGCCTGTCGCCGGTGAACCTCAACGAGATGATCAACGAGCTGGCCACGTCGGCGAGACCCCTGGCCCAGCAGCGGCAGATCGCATTGGAAGTCGATCTCGATCCCGATGTGCCGGTCATCGGCGGCGACGTCGACAAGATGGATTCGGTCATCACGAACCTCCTTTCCAACGCCTTGAAATTCACGCCGGTCAACGGCACGGTGCAACTGCGTACGCGCCGCGACGATTCACGCGTTTGCATTTACGTGCGAGACTCGGGCATCGGCATTGCCCCGGAGGACCACGCCCGCGTTTTCGAGCGCTTCGTCCAGCTCGATGGGTCGACCGCCCGCAAATACTCCGGCACCGGCCTCGGTTTGTCGCTGGTCAAAGAACTGGTCGAGTTGCACGGCGGCAAGATTCAAATCGACAGCGAAGTCGGCAAAGGGGCGACCTTCTGGTTCTGGCTGCCAATCACGGAACCCCCGTCGGAAGCGGCGCGGCAGGTGTCGGCCATGGCCCGTTCGTGCCGCTTCGCCGATCTCGTCACCTGCGAGAGCGAAGAGCCGGCCGCCGTGGAACCGGTTGCGCTGCCCGCGGGCACGCCGACCATCCTCGTCGCCGACGACACGCCCGAAATGCGGCGGCTGCTGGTGTCGGTGCTGAAGGACGAATATACGGTGGTCACCGCCGAAGACGGCGAGCAGGGGTCGCAGCTCGCCGAGCAGATCATGCCCGACATTATCCTCTCCGACGTGATGATGCCGGTCACCGACGGCTACGAATTCTGCCGCCGCATCAAGGGGAACCCGGCCATGGCCCGCATCCCCTTCGTGCTGCTGACAGCCAAGGCCGATCGCACCATGAAGATCGAGGGGCTCGACATCGGCGCCGACGACTATCTGGTCAAACCGTTCGACGCCGAAGAGCTGCGGGCCCGCGTGCGTTCGTTGCTGCGGTTGAGGGCGCTCGACCGCAAGCTCGACGAGCGGAACGCCGAGCTGGAGCGCACGCTCACCGCCTTGCAGAACACGCAGTCGCAGATGATGCAGATGGCCCACCTGGCCGGCATGACGGAGATCGCCACCGGCGTGCTCCACAACGTCGGCAACGTGCTGAACAACGTCAACATCTCGACGACTGTGCTCGGCGAACGGCTGCGTCAGCTCCGCATCGACGGCCTGGCCAAGGTCGTCAAGTTGTTTGACGAGCACACCGACGACCTGGAGAGTTTTCTGGCCAACGACCGCCGGGGCCGGCAGGTGAAGGAATATCTCGCCAGCCTGTCGAAGACGCTGGCCGCCGATCAGCAGGAGTTGCTCGGCGAGCTGAGCTTCTTGAGCGACAAGGTGCAGCACATCCGCAACATCATCGTCGCCGAGCAGAACTACGCCAAGCGGGTATCGTTCAAGGAGCAGTGCGATCTGTCGGCGCTTATCGAAGACGTTCTCTTGATGCGCAGCCACTCCCTGCAGAAGAACCGTATCGAGGTGTTGCGCGACTTCGAGCCCTTGCCGCCGATGGTGCTGGAGCGCTCGAAGCTCTTACAGGTCATCGAAAACCTGGTCAAGAACGCCATCGAGTCGATCGCCAGCCACGACGGCCCGAATCGCCGCATCGGAATCGGGCTTAAGCTCATGTCGTCGGAGCGCGTCCGTTTGACGGTCACCGACAGCGGCCGAGGCATCGAGCCGGAGCATGCGAACCGCATCTTCAACTTCGGCTTCACCACGAAGAAGTCGGGTAACGGCTTCGGCCTCCACCATGCCGCCAATGCCATGACCGAAATGGGAGGCAAGATCAGCGCCCATAGCGACGGGCTGGGGCACGGCGCCACCTTCACGCTCGAAATACCGCTGGTGAACGGATCCTCCGCCGCAGAGATCGCGGAGGACGCGGAGAATTGCGAGTCCTCTCTGATAGCAGTCTGAACAGGAAAGACCGGACGAATATGGCCACCCAATCCGCTCCCACCGCCGCGCCCAGGCGCTTGTTGATCATCGACGACAACAAGGACATCCACGCCGACTTCCGCAAGGTCTTCGACGGGTTGCCCAGCGGCGCCGCCGATTCCGCAATCGACCAGCTTGAGGCCGACCTCTTTGGTGGCGACAGCCGCGCCGGCGGCGCCGCCGGCGAGCGGCGGTTGCTTTCGGTCGAAGTGCACTCCGCGTATCAGGGTGAAGACGGCGTCAGGATGGCGGTCGAGGCCGCCCGCCGCGGACAGCCCTACTACATGGCCTTCGTCGACGTCCGCATGCCCCCCGGCATCGACGGAGTGCAGACCATCAAAAGGCTCTGGAAGGAACTGCCTAACCTGCAGTGCGTCATCTGCACCGCGTACTCCGACTACGACTGGAACCAGATTTCGACGGAGCTAGGGCAGACGGGCAACCTGTTGATTCTGAAAAAGCCGTTCGACGCGGTGGAAGTGCTGCAACTGGCCCACTCGATGGCGGAGAAGGCCGATCTGGCGGAATCGGCCGAGCGCTACCTCGACACCCTGAGAGGCCAGGTCGACCAGTTGAAGCGTAAGGAAATGGAGTTGGAACGCTACAACCAGGAGCTGCTGGCCACGAAGAGCCGCCTGGAACAGCAGGCTCAGGAACTGGCCCAGGCCCGCGAAGCGGCCGTTGCGGCCAGCCGGGCCAAGAGCGATTTTCTGGCCAACATGTCGCACGAGCTGCGTACTCCGCTCAACGGCGTGATCGGTATGGGGCAACTCCTCCTCGACACCGACCTGACTCCTCAACAGCGCCGCTACGTCGACGCCGCCCGCCTCTCGGCCAAGGTCTTGCTGCAGTTGATCAACGACGTGCTCGATTTCTCCAAGATCGAGGCCGGCCGATTGGATCTGGAGTCAATCGACTTCGAGTCGGCGACGGTCGTCGAGCAGGCCGTGGGGATGGTTAGCGACCAGGCCCGGCAAAAAGGGCTCGACGTGGTCTGCTATGTCGATCCTCAGCTCCCCTCGATGTTGCACGGAGATCCGGTGCGTTGGCAGCAGATCCTCGTCAACCTGCTGGCCAACGCCGTGAAATTTACGGCACAAGGACACGTCAGCCTGGACGTCAACGTTGACGCGATCGAGGCCGCGGACGTCATGGTGCGGTGCGTGGTGCGCGATACGGGCATCGGCATTCCATCCGAACGGCTGCCCCTGCTGTTTCAATGTTTCTCACAGGTCGATTCGTCCACGACGAGAAAGTACGGCGGCACGGGCCTGGGGCTCTCGATTTCCAAGAAACTTGCGGAAATGATGGGGGGCCAGGTCGGCGTCGAAAGCGAGCCGGGGCGGGGATCGGCCTTCTGGTTCACGCTCCGCCTGAAGAAGGCCGCGTCGGCCAAAGCCGTTTCGCATCACGGCGACTGGGACGGGTTGCGGGTGCTCCTCATCGGCAACAGCCCGGCGGTGCTGTCGTCGATCAAGCGACAATTGTCGGCCTGGAACATCCATAGCGACACGGCCGAGTGCGGGTCGGGGGCTCTGAAAAACCTGGCTCAATCCGCCTCCGCTGGCGATCCGTACGAGATCGTGATTATCGACTCGGCGTCGCCCGATTGCGGCGGCCAGGAACTGGCAGAGCAAATCGGCCGGAGCGCTGGCCTCGGCGAGCCGGCCGTGTTGCTGATCACCGCCCTGGGAGACGAAGGAGACAGCGAGACGGGGCGGAAGCAGGTCGCGGCCGGGTATCTCAGCAAGCCGATCACCGCGTCGCGATTGTTCGATGCCATGATTTCCGCCCTCAAGCCAAACGGCGGCGCCAAACCGGCTGAACCGCGGAAGAAGCCAGCCGGAGAGAAGCAACTCGTCAAGGACGCCAAAATCCTGCTCGTGGAGGACAACGAAATCAATCAACAGGTCGCCATCGAGCTGCTGCGCTCTGGCGGCTACCTCTGCGACGTGCGCTCCAACGGCAACGAAGCCGTGGCCGCGGTCAGGGAGGGCCACTACGATCTGCTGCTGATGGACTGCCAGATGCCCGAGATGGACGGTTACGAGGCGACTGCCGCGATTCGCCAGTGGGAAACAAGCCAGAGTCGCGCCCCGCTGCCGATTATCGCGCTGACCGCCAATGCCCTGTCGGGAGACCGGCAGCGGTGCCTGGACGCCGGGATGACCGATTATCTCAAGAAACCGCTCAACCGCCGCGAGCTTCTCGCCACGCTCGACAAATACGCGGCACTCGTCATCGCGCGACAGGCAACGGCGAACGCAACGAACGAAGCCGTGGAACCCTCGGTATCGGCTGCCGCGTCGCGACCGAATTCTTCTTCGTCGCCGGCCGGTGCGCCCGAGCAGAAACAACCGGTTACCCGTCCGGTCGACGCCGTGGCCGATTCTGGGGCGAACAAAAACCAGAGGCCTCCCCTCGACAGCGAGTCGCTTATTGATCGCTTCATGGGCGACTGGGATTTTGTCCAGGTGATTCTCGATAAATTCGACCAGCAGATCGGCACCGACCTGGAGCAGCTCGAGCAGGCTCTCGTCGAGCATAACGCCGAACGGGCGGCCCTTCTCGCCCACAGGATCAAGGGAGCCGCCGCCAACGTTTCGGCAGTCGAGGTCAGCCGGCTGGCGGCCGAACTGGAGGGGATGGGACGCGCCGCCGATTTGAGCCAGGCCGACGACAGGCTGAGGCGCCTCAAGGTCGAATGCCAGCGGCTGAACGAATACGTGCAACACGAGCTCCCGGCCCTCGCCGCCGGCTTTGCCCCCTCGGAAAGTTTGAACTAACCGGCGTAGACGCCGCGGATGGCAGAAACCAAGCCGGACCGGAGTTGCCGGCGCGTTCTCGTCCCGCCATCAAGGCCCCCACGATGGCCTAGAGTTGAACGTGAGTTGGCTCAATCACAAGGATCCAGCGGTATGAAACCGAACAGCCTGCAAATCCTGATCGTAGACGACGATGAGGTGTCACTCGAAATCTCGCGCCGCACCGTCGAACGGTCGGGCTACCGCGTGCAAGTGGCCCGCAACGGCAAAGAGGCGCTCGACATTCTCCGAGAGGGTCGGCACCGGTTGGTGATCACGGATTGGGTCATGCCCGAACTCGACGGGATTGAACTCTGCCGCGAGATCCGCGCGGGCGATTACAACGGCTACATCTATGTGATCCTTCTCACCTCGCGCGGCGAGACGAAAGACATCGTCGCCGGCTTAAGCGCCGGCGCCGACGATTTCATGACCAAGCCATTCGATCCGGCCGAACTGCGGGTGCGCGTCCGCACCGGCGGCCGGATCATCGGAATGGAGACGCGCGACCTGGCCATCTTCGCGATGGCCAAGTTGGCCGAATCGCGCGACACGGAGACCGGGGCGCACCTGGAGCGAATCCGCTGCTATTCGCGCGTGCTGGCCCGTTACCTCTCGCAACAGCCAAAATTCTCCGACGAAGTCGACGCCGACTACGTCCGCATGATCTATCTCACCAGCCCGTTGCACGACATCGGCAAGGTCGGCATCCCCGACTCGGTGCTGCTCAAGCCGGCCCGGCTGAGCGAGCGAGAATTCAGCATGATGAAGCAACATACGCTGATCGGCGCGTCGACGCTCGACGCCGCCTTACAGCAACATCCGGAGGCCGAGTTCCTGCGGATGGGCCGCGACATCGCCCTGACCCACCACGAACATTGGGACGGCAGCGGCTACCCGCAGGGGCTTTCGGGCAGAAACATCCCGTTGTGCGGCCGAATCGTGGCGCTGGCTGACGTCTACGACGCGCTGACGAGCAAGCGCGTCTACAAGGACTCGTTCGAGCACGACGTTGTACGATCCATCATCACGGCCGAGTCGGGCACGCATTTCGATCCCGACATCGTTCAGGCGTTCCTGGCGACCGAGCAGGAGTTCATCGCGATTCGTGAAAAGTTCTCCGGCGCCGAGGCTGATCCTGCGATATCCACGATCGCCGCGCCGTCCGTGTGTGCACCAATCGCTCAAGTCGCCCCGGCCGCCACGCCGCTGCCGCCGACCCAAATTCCTAACGATTTGGTGACCGCTTCATGAAGGTTCTACTCGCCAACCCGCACGGCTTTTGCGCGGGAGTCGTCATGGTGGTGAAGGCGCTGGAGCGAGCGCTGGAAGTGCTCGGTGCCCCGCTCTACGTCTACCACGAGATTGTCCATAACAAGCATGTGGTCGAGCGTTTTCGCGCCCTGGGCGTGGTCTTTGTCGACGACATCGGCGACGTTCCCGAAGGGGCCAACCTGCTCTACAGCGCCCACGGCGTCTCGCCGCAAGTCCGCGCCGAAGCACGCGCCCGGCGCTTGATGACGATCGACGCCACCTGCCCGCTGGTGACGAAGGTGCATATCGAAGCGGCCCGCTTCGCCCGCCAAGGTTATACCATCTTCCTGATCGGCCACGAGGGACACGACGAGGTGATCGGCACCATGGGGGAGGCACCCGAGCAGATCATCCTCGTCGAAACTCCCGAAGATGTCGAGCGCGTGACGGTGAGCGATCCCGGCCGGGTCGCTTACCTGACGCAGACCACGCTCAGCGTCGACGATGCCAATCGGGTCATCGCGGCGCTGCGCAAACGGTTTCCGCAGATCGTCGGTCCCCCGAAGGAAGACATCTGCTACGCCACTCAGAACCGGCAAGAGGCGGTCCGTGAATTGGCTCGCGAGGCCGACCTGGTGCTCGTCGTCGGCAGTCGCAATAGTTCCAATTCGCTGCGCTTGGCCGAAGTGGCGGAGCAGTTTGCCCGCGCCTATCTCATCGACGACGTGAGCGATATTGACCCCGAGTGGTTCGGCGCGGCCGAGACGGTGGTCCTCACCGCCGGCGCGAGTGCTCCGGAAGAACTCGTGCTCGAGTGCCTCGACTGGCTCAAGAACGAATTCCACGCCGAGATTGAGCGCCGAATGGTGCGTGAAGAAGACGTCGTTTTCCCGCTGCCCCGAGCCCTTCGTTGAAGGAAACAGCCGCCCTTCGCTGAAGACCCCGACCTCCCTATCGGAACCCGACCTTATGGAAATCACCCGTAATCCAACCCGTCCCGTCGGCATCGGCTCGGTCACGATCGGTGACGGTCATCCCGTGGCCGTTCAGAGCATGACGGCCACGCACACGCAGGACATCGACGCCACCGTGGCCCAGGTCAACGCCCTGGCCGAGGCCGGCGCCGACGTGGTACGGATCGCCGTCGACAGCAACAAAGACGCCGAAGCGTTGGCCGAAATCCGCAAGCAGACCACGGCCAACCTGTCGGTCGATCTGCAGGAAAACTACCGGCTGGCCACGCTCGTGGCTCCGCACGTCAACAAGGTGCGCTACAACCCGGGCCACCTTTATCACCACGAGCGCACCAAGCCGTGGCAGGACAAGGTCCGCTTTCTGGCCGGCGTGGCGGGGGAGAACGACTGCGCCATCCGCGTGGGGGTCAACTGCGGCTCGGTCGATCCGGCCAAGCGCGAAAAGTACGCGGCCGACGATTCGATCACGCCCATGCTCGAAAGCGCCCTGGAACACTGCGAGTTTCTGGACTCCATCGGCTTCACGCGCTACTGCATCTCGCTCAAGGACTCCGATCCCAAAAAGGTCGTCGAGGTCAATCGGCGGTTTGCCGAGGAGCGCTCCGACGTGCCGCTGCACCTGGGGGTGACCGAGGCGGGCATCCCGCCCGACGGCATCATCAAGACCCGCATCGCCTTCGAGCAGTTGATTAGCCGCGGCATCGGCGACACGATTCGCGTCTCGCTGACGGTGCCCAACCCGCGCAAGCCCGAAGAGATCGCCGCCGGCCGCCAGATTCTGGCCGACATCGCGGCCGGCCGCGTCCGCAGCGTCGTCGATTACGGCCTTTCGACCTTGAACATCATCAGTTGCCCGAGTTGCTCGCGGGTGGAGAACGAAGCGTTCGTGGAGTTGGCTCAGCAGGTGAAGGAGATGACCGCTTACGCCCGCGAGCACGCTATCACGATCGCCGTGATGGGCTGCCGGGTGAACGGTCCGGGGGAGACCGACGATGCCGACCTGGGCCTGTGGTGCGGGCCGAACCACGTGAATCTCAAGCGCCGCAGCGAAGAGCTGGGCGCCTTCAGCTACAGCGAGATTCTGCCGCGGCTCAAGCA
>DASZPH010000077.1:0-47293 GCA_035550375.1 Pirellulales bacterium
CCACCGTGTCCCCCTGCGCAAGAAGCCTGGCCGCGAGCAATCGACGAGCTTCCAGCACCTCGGGGCTGCCATGAGGTCTCATAAAACCCATTGTACGCCAGACCGCATGGAGGGGCGCATTAACTACCTAGGACTCAGTAAATATGGACATGCCGCCACTTGACGCCGACACGCCACTGAGCCGGCCACACGACAAGCAACTGCAAGGCGTCGAGCCTGAGGTTGTTCTGGAAAAGCGTCGATTGGGTCAGGCGCTGAACGCCAAGGAATTTGCCGTCTGCTCCGGCGTATCTTACTCGACAGCGCGAAGCTGGTTTCACCTGCCAGGCTTTCCCGTGTTTCACGGCGTCGTCTTCTGGCAGGATTTCGTCCAGTGGCGCACACGCCAGACCGGCCTTGATAGCGCGCGCGTTGCTCATCCACAACCAAGCGGCACTCCTGCCGCCGCCGACCTGCCTCCGCGTGCGGCCCGCATCCTGTTTGAGGAAAGCTAGCTGGTGCGTCGATTTCGATTTGCCCCGCTCAAGAGCAGGATATGGAATGCGTTCCAGATATTCAATGCTACTATGGCCTGGGTCGTGGGTATTAGTGCGATGCCGGACTTTCTGTCCGTCGTTCCGGGTATCCATCCACCCAAACCTTCATGTAACCGCAGCCGAGCCCTTCGGCGTGTCTCGACAGGTCATGCCACCCGCCCAACACGACGATGGCCAACGGTCCATCTCTCGACAGGCACGTCGTTATCGCCAGTTCTCTCGCGTTTTCCAGCCCTTCAAACATAAGGCCGTTGCCAGCGAGCGGATTGGCAGCACGATAGGCGGCATAGTCTTCAGCCGGCAGAACCTTCTCAATGCTGCGTTCCAGAAGTGCCTGTCCGGCAGCCCCGATCCAGGCAGGGTCCAATTGGCCGTGCTCGACTTGGCGGATCATGTCAGTGTAGTGATAACTGGTGCAATCCGGAGGTCCTTCGCGGAAGACGATCCGCACGCCATGCTCGCGCGCGAGCCATCGTATAAAGAGAAGCTGGTTGGGCTGGACTTTCCGCACGTTGGCGAGGACGGTCTGATATTCCGCCTCAACGTCAGCGCGAGTGACGTTGGGCTCATCGTTTCGTAGGTCGGCCGCCAGCGCCTCGCGGTTGACAAGATGATAATCGGCTATGTGGACGATCCAGCTCCCAGGGCGCGCGGGAGAGACAATCGACGTTACACGGGCCACGCCCGGCGCTAGTCGCATTGCATCACAGAAACTTAATTGGTTCATGAACGGACGGCCATGAGGATACTCAATCTGGCGAGTGGTTTACTGCACACTTACTGCACGACCATCTAACCTATTGAAAAACAATGGAGCGGGTGAAGGGAATCGAACCCTCGTTTCTAGTCAAGTGGTTTTTAGTGGTGTAAGACTGCTGATTTTGCTTGAGTGTGGCGTATGAGTGCAGTAAGTGTACTGCACTAACTGCACTCTGGTTGTATGGCGTCCCTGTACACAAAACCACGATCTCCATTCTGGTGGATTCAGTTTATAGACACTAATGGCGCTCGACGCAACCGCTCTACCGGCCTGCGGATCGACAGCCCTGCCGACACTCTCAAAGCTCGCGCGTTGCGCGCACAACTCGAAGCAAAGGAGTTGAGCCGCGATGCCGGTCAGGCCAGCGGGGGAGGCTGGGATACATGGGTCCCGCAATACCTTGAGCGCCATTGCTCTTTCCCGGCCCATGCCGTACTGGACCGCCAAATCCGCGCGAGGGAGGTCTTCGAGCGCATTGCACGTGAGGGAAGGAAGTACGGCTTGAGCCTGCTAGTTGCCTCCCAACGGCCGAGCGAGCTGTCCCGGACGGTCCTCGCGCAGTGCAACTCCTTCATCTCGCACCTCGCTCGTCTGGAACAGTTCGGGGCTGCGCACTGTGGTGATCGACGCCGTTGGAAATCGGACCTCCTACGGCTATTCCAGCTCCGGGCAGATTCGCTACACCGTCAATCCCCTGGGCGCGCGAACCACGCAACTTTATGACAGTTCGGGCAACGTGCGTGCGGTCGTCGATCCGCTGTCCAACCGAACGACCTACGGCTACAGCCCGGCCGGGCAGATCGTCTCCGTGAAAAATCCGGTCGGCGCGATCAACACCTACCTGCGCGACTCGCTGAACCGGCTGCGGGCAGTCGTCGATCCCTTGGGCAACTGCACGACCTACGCGACAAGGACGGGCACCTGCGCTACACTCAGACGCCGCTGGGCTATCGGACAACGAACGTTTACACGAACACGGAACTTCTCCGCGCGGTAATCGATGCAGCGGGAGGGCGGGTGACCTACAGTTATGACTCGCGAAACAACCGCGTGACAGTGGCGAACCAGCTTAACCAGGTGACCACGAGCGTCTTTGACGCGTCGGCCCGCTTGGTGGCGACCATCAATCCGCTGGGATACCGGACGACGTTCGGTCTTGATGGTGTAGGCCGCCGCGTTCGCGTCCAGGACCCGCTGGGCAACATCTCGACCACGGTGTTTGACGTCGTGGGACGGGTTCGTGCTATGATCGATCCGTTGTCGAATCGCATGACGTTCGGTTACGACGCGGCGGGGAACCGCGTTTCCGTTACCAACCCGCTCTCTTTCGTTTCCACGACGGTCTATGACCAGTTGAACCGGGTTCGTGCCGACGTTGATCCCTTGGGCAACCGCACGACGTTTGGCTTCGACGGTGCCGGCAACCGGGTGGCGACGACCAACCCTCTTGGGTTTGTTTCGACAACCGCGTACGACCTGGCTCGGCGTGTCACCGCGAATGTGGATCAACTTGGTAACCGTACTACGACCGTCTACGACGCTGCTTCGAGACCGACGGCCATCATCAATCCCCTCGGTTACCGCGTGACGAATGTCTACGACGCCGCCAGTCGGCTGCGAGCTTCAATCGACCAAGTGGCGAACCGAACCACGTTCTCTTACGATGCTCAATCGCGGCGCGTGAGTCTGCGAAACCCACTCGGTTACGTGAGCACGACGGTCTACGATTCGTTGTCGCGGACCAAGACCACCGTCGATCAGCTCGGCAACCGCACAACGATGCTGTATGATGCGGCTTCACGGCCAACCGCAACGGTCAACCCACTGGGTTATCGATCCACAACAGTTTACGATGCCGCCGGGCGCACAAAGGCATCGATCAATGCACTTGCGCAGCGGACAACTTATGGCTACGATGCCGCGTCGCGGCCGGTCTCGATTACAAACGGGCTCGGCTTTATCAGCACTACGATTTTCGATCCAGCCTCCCGTGTTAAAGCGACGGTTGACCCCCTCGGCAACCGCCGTACGACGGTCTATGATGCCGGGTCTCGGCCGACCGCCGCCATCGACCCGCTCGCGCGCCGCACCACGACCCTCTACGATGCTGCCTCACGTGTCCGCGCAACAATCGACGCCCTGGGCAACAGAACCACGTTTGGCTTCGACGCCGCTTCGCAGAAAATCTATGTGCGCGATGCTCTATCGCGCTGCTCCTCTACGCTTTACGACGCAGCCGGGCGACTCAAAGCGACGATTGACGCGATATCGTTCAGGACGACGATCGGCTACGACGCTGCGTCGCGCCTGATTACCGTGACCAACCCGCTTGGCTTTGTCGTCACGAGCGTTTATGACGCTGCCAATCGCCAGCGCGCCTCGGTAGACCACCTCGCCAGCCGAACAACGTTCTCGTACGCGACCCTAGCTTGCGGCTGAGGACCACCCGGGTAAGTGAGCGAGCCCGTCCCGGTGGCATTGTGAAAACGCTGTCGGAAGTTCGTTTGAATCAGGTTACCAGCGGCGTCGAACACGTTTTCCATCTGCTCGACGATCGTGTCGTTCGACACACTGCCCGCCCAGGCATAGGAGGTCGTGCCGAGAAAATATCCCTTGTACCGGGTTGTCTCGCGACCGATGCCATCGTAAGCCATCTTATAAAAACCGCTCGAACCCGCGGGAAGGACGCAGAGCTTGTTTCCAGACGAGTCGTACCACTTATTGTCGATCAGGCTGTTGCCGATGGTTCCCGTCGTTGGATCGACCGCATAGCGAATCTGCTGGTAGGGACGGCAGCGGTCGTCGAAAACTCTGGTGCTCAGTCGTACAAGGTTGCCGGCGGGCGTCGTGTCGTATTGCGCGACCGTGAGCGTGCGGTTAAGGTTATCGAGCGTGAACGCCTCATAATAATCGATCTCGCCATCGGTCCAGGTCTGGCGATCGCGCCAATCGTAACCGAGCGCGATAACGCGCGTAGTCGTCGCGTCGACGTACTCCGTGCGTTGCGTCAGGACTCCATCGCCACCCGCAGCGCCGTTATCGTACTGTTTCTCCGCGATGATAACCATGTTGTTGCCAGGGACACCACCGCCAGTGGGATCGAGCCAGGTGGCACCGGTGTCGTTCGTGCCGGCCCACTTGCTTACGGGCAAATCGCGAGCGTCAAAAACGGTGCGGGTAATCGTGCCTTCCGGTCCGACGACCCGGTTCCGACGATTCAGGAAATCGTAACCGTAGTCGGTCTCGTTGTAATTCCCACCTTGCGTGCCGGTCCCGCTCGCCGGGATCAAAAAATACTCTCGCGTGCTGGCCAGCTTGCAGCAGTCGCTATATTGATTCGTCGTCCAGCGGCAATAACTCGATTGCGGGAAGCTGTCGATCGAGACGAGTGGCCCAGCGGTGTAGCTGCGGATCGCCTGGATCTGGTCGGTCACCCGGCCGATTTCGTCAGTGATTGCGATTGTGACGGGATTGATGAGTGTAAAGCTGTAGTTGGGTGGCCCGCTTGAACTGGACGAGCTGCTCGAGTGAGAAGAGCTCGACGAGCTACTGGAACCCAGGGTGGCATAACCTTGGCCGGCCCACGTTTGGAAGAGACCGTCTTGGTAAATGGCCCATGTGGCGCGGCGGACGGAGGTCGCAACGCCGGCGATGTCGATCGTGTGCCAGGGACCGAGCGTTTGCGTGCGCCGGCCCCGTGCGTCGACCGAGATGTCGCTGATCAGGTTTAGGCCGCCGCCCGATGGCGTGGTCCAGCCGGCGGGCGGCGCCGGCTGACCGGGTGTCGCCGTGTTGAAGTCGGCGATGGTTTGGGTCACAGCGCCTGTCGTTGCGTCGAAACCCTGATAGAAGATGTACCCCCGCTCGTCCTTTGTCCATTGTGGGTTGGCATAGGCGTCGTAGAACACTGTGCGGCTGTCGGCGATGCCGGAGCCGTTTTGGTCAGTCGAGACGACCGGCCAGGTCGTGGTGATGCTCTGCACCGTGAGTGTGCCGGGAAAGAAGGTGTAGGAGTAGCTGGTCACGATCTGGTAGGTCTGGTTCGGGTCGACCGTGATGTCATCGCGGAACTGGATGAATTCGGTGAGAAGGTAGGCGGCCTGGCCAGATACGCCACTGCTGGAAGAGCTGGAAGAGTGCGACGAGCCGGAGCTGGATGAGCTCGAGCCGAGGCCAAAGGCGGTGTACACGCAAGCCCAGAGCTTGTTGTCGCAGCCACACTCCCCGTTGCGGATCGTTTCACCGATGCAATAACCGCTCACCGGGTCGTAGTCGTAGATGTGTACCAGCCCGGCGTGATCGGCCATGTATTGGTAGTTGCCCGAGCAGGTCGGCGTGCCTCGGCAGGCGCAGGTCTGTGAGCTTGAGGAGCTGCTGGAGCTTGAGGAAGAGGAACTGGATGAGGCGACCAGAGGATCGATGGCCGTGGCGGGAGATATCTGGCTCAGACCGCCCGCACCCTGGCCCTCTCCCGGAGAGAGAGTTGAGGCCTGCGCGGCAATCAGGCCGTGGGGCCCAGAGGAACTGCTGCTGCCGATCGACGGGAACGAAGAGCTCGAAGGGTGAAAGCTCTCGCTGGAACCGGATGGGAACGAAGAGCTGCTCAGGTGGCTCGACGAGCTGCTCGGGTGGCTCGACGAGCTGGAGGGACTGCTCGAACTCGACGAGGGGAGTTGGCAGTTCAAAAGGTCGCAATAGCCGTCGTCATAGCCCTTAATGGCTGACGATTCGGCCATCAACACCAGCCGGTAGCTGGCATCGTAGGCGAAGAACTGATACCAAGGCCCGTTCCCGGGCTGCCCTTCGCCTGGAACCATGACGGAAAGCATCACTTGTCCCGCGTGGTTCGAATAGAGAATATTTTGAGTGCCTCCGGGCAATGTCTCGGTGGTCTTCCACAGCCATGAATTCACACCCGGCGCGCAGGTGCTTGACTCGTAGTCGTAGCTGTAGCTGCGCGAGCCCCCCTCCACGTTTTCCAAAATGACGCGTCGCGACCAATTGAACTCAAAATAATTGTCGGCATAAAGCGCAACCACCCAGTCTGGCGCCGTCGTCGGGTCGCTCCCGGCGCTGGGATCGGCCGCCAGCCGCACGTAGCTGTCCGGCTCGACAATGTATTTGAGGCCGTGGTTGAAGACGGCTGCGCCAGCGGGGACAGAAGACGACGAGCTCGAGGAGGAGCGTGACGACGAACTCCGTGCGGAACTCGATGAGGATGAAGCCGCGCTGCCGGATGTGACGTAATAGCGGTAAAGTGTCTTCCCCAACGAGGACCAGGCACCGTTCTGCCAGCTTTGCGTCTCCGCCGTCTTCAGGTCTCCCAACGAGCCGAACGCGTTGCTGCCGTCCCAATAGGTGTAGAGCGCCTGCAGCACGTTGGTCCACGCGCCGCCGTTGGCCTGGCGGCGCAAGAGTACGCCGCTCAAGCGCTTGATGCCGTCGCTCCCCGTGGCGTAGGTGTAGAGGAACGATTCGATGGTGGCGTTGCCGCTGCCGTCGGTATAGCTCCGCTGCACCTCGCCCAGATTGGTCGATCCGACATAGCTGACGGCCTGCACCATATTGCCCGCCGCATCGCTGCGGCTCTTGAAGAGCAGCGTCGTCCCGTCGAACGTCGTGGTGTTGCCGTACTGGTCGCTGAGCACGTAATGGTTGGCGGTCGGGCCATAGACCAACGAAAGCTGCGCGCCGTAATTGGCCGTGAAGTTGTTGGTGTTGGGCACCGGATTGAACCAGACGGCTTTGCCGGCTTGGCCCATGTACGTGATCCTGCCGGCGCCCCAGGTGTGGAGGTAGGGCCATTCGGCGACCTGCCAGTCGTAGCCCTGACCAAAATCGGCGTCGGCGTAGATGCGGCTTAAAAAGCTGCGGGTATGTCCCCAGGGGATTCCAAAGCCGCCGCTGGCCAGGTCACTGACCTCGTACAGGATTTCGCCGGTGCTATAGCGGATCGGCCCGGGACTGCGGTCCGGCATCGTGACGGGCGCCTGGGGACCGTTGAGGACCATGCACGAACCGTTAGAGCTGCGCGTCTGCATGCCGGCACCGGCGCTGGGATCGCCGCAGCCGCCTCCTCCGCCTCCTCGGCACTTGCCGCAGCCCTGGGGCTGAGAGCCTCCCGACCCTGCCGAACCTGAGCGTGACATCAGCAAGCTCTCGCCGCCTCCCCCGGAACTGGCCGAGCCGCTGGAACCCGCACCGCCTTGACAAACCCCGCATGACTCGGGCGGCGTCGGGTCCACGAATATGCCGACGCCGAGAGCTTGTCCGGCCGGGGGGCAAAGGTCAACCGGGAGAGCGAACGCGAAACAATAAATGGCCCCGTCGCTGCACGCTTGCGACACCACACCGGGAATCTGGAGCCCGCCGAAGTTGCAGACCATGGCCGCATTCCCGTTCGACCAGGTAAAGACAAACGTATCTCCCGGTGTGCTCCACACGCCGGCATCGGGGTCCCCGCTGAACTCAATGGGGCCGGGAGGGATACACTCACTGAACGGCGACTCCGGGTAGACTTCGCCCTTGATGGTCGGATAGATGAAGGGAGGGGTAGCCATTTGTCGAGTTCCGGTTGGTTGGGTTATGGGGTTAGCTTGGGAACGGAGAAAACGCGCCGCGTTCAGGCCTCCTCACCAGTCTCATGAAGGAGGCTAGGTGACAGGGAATTCACGGTCCTTATCCGGAGGGAGAGGAGGTTCGCCGGCCTTCCTGGCGATAAACCAGTCCCAGTCGTAGTGGTTCAAAAACGACTCAGCGTGCGAGCGCAGCCGCTCTTCGTATTCCGCGGTACAGAGTTCCCAGCCGTTGACCGCGAGCTGCTCGTGCCACCAGCTAAGCGGCCGGATGCAAACATGGGTGGGGTCTTCGTGTTCCATCACACGCCCTTGCCGCGCGAAGAGCTCCTCGGTGTCGAGCGCGCAGAACATCAGACCGCCCGGCACGGTGATGCGGGCCAGCTCCCGCAAGATGAACGGCACGAGATCCGGCTTCCAGTGCTCGGCAACCTGGGCCGTATGAATCGCTTCCCAGGAGCCGTTGCCAAACAGGTGCAGGTTCACCGCGTCGCAGATATGGAGCAGCGGCGCCATGTCGGGCCACTCCTCCCGCCCGCGGCGGATCATGGCCTCGCAAACATCGACACCCTGGACAATGGCGCCGGCTTGGCCGAGCCCGCGCATGATGGAACCGCATGCGCAGCCCACGTCGAGCAGGCGTTTTCCTTTCAGGTCCAGGGAATCGACCAACCAGCGGCCGTAAGACTGCTGCCAGCCGCCGAAGCCCAGATAATCGAGCCCGGCGAACTTGTGTTCCAGGTAATACCTTTCGTCGTAGCCGGTGGCCGAGAGTTTTCGTAAGAACTCCTTGTTGGCTGCTTGTTCAAAATCTTCGCCGGTAAGCATATTCACCATCACAGCGGGTAGTTCGTTGGAAAGTTCGCGGTAAATCCGGTGCCGATAGCGTTTCTCGAAGAGCGGCAGGGCGTTTTCGGCAGGGCCGCGCAGCAGAGAAGCGTGGTGCACCGGAACCAGGTGGGTCACGTGGTCGGCCAGGCCGAAGTAATGCAACGGATGATGGCCGGTCCAGACGGCGATCACGGGAGTGGGAGACGGCGAGGCACGAGGAGAGTCGGCGTGGCCCGCCTCGCCGTTGTCGGAGCCTGCTTTGGCGGGCGTGGGGCTTGGACCGTCAATGGTTGCCCCGGCGACGTGGAGGGGGCCGCTGTCGATGCCGATGAAGAGACTGGACTGGGCGACGAGCGCTGCCAGCGCCTCGCAGTCGCCGGTGCCGATCTTCCCCCAGAGGGGCGAATCGGCGCCTGGGTTGAAGATGCGCCTGCCGTCCGCCAGCGGCGTGCGTCTGTCCCAGTCGAGGATCACCGGCACGTAACCTGCGTCGATGGCGGCTTCGCAAATGCGCTGAGCCAACTCGTGCGGCAGGTTCTTTCGTTCGCTGGAGGTGTTGCCCTCATAATGCAAGACCACCGCTGGATAGCGCCCGTCGGTCCGTCTGCCGGTATGGCAAATCGACGCCAGGTAGGTCTGTGCCGCCTCCCAGGCGCGTTCGCCGGTGGACAACCGGTAGCGGCAAAGGTCGGCGATGGGCTCCAGGCGGAATACGGTCTTCAGGCAGTGCTCGGCCTTGGTGCTGGGACTGTCCGCGTAGACTGTCATGCATTCGTCCCAGGAAAGCTCGAAGACATGCCGGTATTGAAAACGGTTGACCCGGTCGCGGTCGCGGATGATCAGCCGGCGATACAAAGACCGCGGTTTCTCATCGGATGGCCGTGCGGCAACGGGCGGCAGTTTGCCGATGCCGGCGGCTATGTCGATGTGCCATTCGGGATGGTAATGCTGCAAATGCGCCAACACCGACGTGAGCTGCACGGCGTCGCCGAGCCCGTGACGAAAGTCGATAAGGATGGTCGGTTCGGTCGACCGCTCGCAGGGAGGACATCCTGGGCGGGGCGCTATGCCGGTAGGTCGGTTCACGGGCTGACTCGCTTGGCTAGGGGGAGAAACGTCGGTAGCTTGGACGGCCGCCGTCGCGGGAGAAGTCTGCATGTGTGCTGCACAGCGGTCGATCGCCCGTATGACGTCGGCGGGCGTAATCAACTCCATGCATTCCGGGATGCGCAGTTCAGGGCTCACCTGAACCGGCCGCTCGCAGACTTCCCTGCGGTCTTTCTCGTCGCCGTCGCCGACGAGCTGGCAGCGCGACCGCCAGCACGGGTCGCTGGCGCAGCAGGGGAGCGAGCCGATCGTGTGAAGGAAATGGTGGCCGGGATATTGCTCCCAATGCGCCGGCTCGCGCCCTCCGGCCACCACCACGCAGGAGCGTCGCGGTCTGCCGGGTCTCGGCTCCACGGCCGCGGCCAGGTGCATCGCGAAGGTGACCGGGCACAGGACGCCCGCGGCGTGGTGCATGAGGATCACGAAGTCACGCAGACTTGTTCGCCCCACCAGGTCGATCACGCCGTTGAGCCTTGGATGCCAGTGGCCGGCCTCGCCGCACTGCACGAACTGGAGGCGGCCCTGGAAGTGATCGATCACGGCCTGGTAGTTGGCCGGGTTCCACCATTTGGCGGTGAAGTCGTATTTGCCGCCGGCGATGACGATCCAGAAGTTTTCCTCGACGCCAAGCTCGGCAAACGGCCTCGGTCGCTCTTTCTCCTCTTTCGACAGGTGGATGTCGCCGGCAAAGCGCGTGAGCGGAATCGTCGCGCCGAGCCGCTGCTCCAGGAAGTGAGCGTAGCCGTGAATAAAGTGGTAGGGGCGCGAGTTGGCCTGATGAATGAGCGGGTAATGGCACTCGATGGTTTCCACGCCGGATTCGTGCTCGGCCAGCGGCGTGATGTACGGGTTGTTGAGCCACAATGCGTCCGCCGACGTGCGGATGTCCGTCTGAAACTTGCCCGGGTGGGCCAGGTGCAGGTCGCGCACGGCCGCCGTGAGCATGACGATGTCGCCGGGGCTCTGGAAGGACTTGAATATGAGGCGGCGCAGGTCACCATTGGTGTGAACGGCAGGTTGGACAACGGCAGTTGCTTGCGTGGTCATGAATGGAACCGCACGATGGTGATCAGCCGGGTTCGCGCTCCACCGGGCAGCCGGCTGAATGCGACCGACCAACCAGCGGCCCCTAGGTTGGGCGCCAGCCGGCGCAAATGTTCCGACAGGCTGCGCGGATTTTTAGGCCAGCCCTGCGGCCGTCTAGAATCACTGCCGAAGGTTGCGTCGAGGGCGGCGAGCACGTCTTTTGCGGTCCCTTCCCACTGTTGTTTGTCCCCAAGTATCGACAGCAGCCGGTCCGCAATGGGCGACGCCTCCAGGGCCAGCTCGTTCGCCGCGTTGCGGTTGTGGGTGTGCGCGGCCATGAACGTACCCGGCGCCCAGCCCAGTGCCGACTCGCCGGCCGTCACCCATTTGGCAAAGTCGGCCATGCGCGGCAGCCGTTCCAGGCTAACCTGCGGCAAGTCTCGCAACGCGCCGGCCACGGCGTCGAACAGGGCACCCAGGATCTTCGGACGGGCGGCCTCGAATTCCGCCCAGAGGGTTTTTTCGTCACGTCGCCGTTCGTCGCCGATCGGCGGCAAGTTCACGAGCAGACACCTGTCGAGCAAGTCGCTCCGCTCTGCCAGCTCAACAATGCTTGTTAGAATCGCCGGCCGCATGGCGTCGAAAATCACCTCGTCCCCATCGCTGAAAAGCTCGCGAGTTGCGAATCCGCCCCCCGTGCTCAACCGACAGAGCGCGTCGCTCAGCCAGGCCGGCAAATGGGAAAGGTTGTCGTAGGCGATGCACCAATTGCCGGCCGCGGAAATCATCAGGTCGCGAGGTTCACGCGGCTCCGCGCGAATCGGCGCCGCGTTAGGGTCAACCAGCGCTCGGAGAACTTTGGCCGCGTTGCTCTTGCCGGCGCCTTGTGTAGCGAACAAGGCCAGGAGCGGGTAAGGACCACGGGGGCAAAGTGAGGCCATAAGCCAGGCGACAACCAGAATCCAATCGACGTCATCGACGTTGATGAACGGACGGAGATCGTCTACCGCGCCGCCGCGTTGCGGCTCCGGCAACGCTAACATGCCCTTCGTGCGGCGAAATCGGACGGGCGGATTCTCGACGATACGCCAGCCCCGCGGCGTTATCTCGACCGCCCGCCAATCGGCATCGCAAAGGTCGATGTAGACGTTCCCATCACGATCTGCTACCCGTACAAAAACCTGGTGCTCCTGGCCATCATGCACTGCCTGGGCCTCGACCAAGCTCAAAGCCGCACGGATTGCTTCGGCGTTGGCTGCGTTGCCCGTCGCATCGTAGTGGGCCTTGGCCACCCATCGCCGAAACGTCTGCGACCGGACGGGCCAGTGCTCAACATGCTCGCCGACCGCGATAGTCGCGTAGGCATCGCCAGCGGGCGTGTGCCAAAGTTCCCACGCCGCAGCAAGCTCGGTGATCGCCGTGGCCTGACTCTGGCGAGCTTCGTCAGCGACGTCGCCTCTCATATCCGACTTCGCCCTCAGGTCTGCCGCAGCGCCTAAATCAACCAGCCGTGAATCGAGAGCGGCGTAAAGCGTGTCGAGTGGTACTTTGATCTTGTCAGCAAGGGCAGCGACGAACCGCCGGCGGCTCATTGCCAAAGCAACATCAATGCGGTCGTCGTGGCGTACCTCGCCGACCTTGGCCGACACCTTGCGCTGGGGTTTCGTGCCGGCGGCCTCGACGGTAAGCGTGACGTCGCCCACCCCGTCGACCGATACCGTTGCGGTCGCTGGCCCGGCGAGCTGTACGCCGGCCGAGGCAGCGATTTCCCGCGCGGCGGCAAGCGCGGCATTGCCGGACAAGATCTCAGTTTCCGCGCCGGCCGCGAGGGCATCGTCGATGCCTTTGCCGACCGACTGGGACCACCGTTCTAGCTCCACGACAAAGCCTTCGCCATGAAGCGTCTCGATACAGTCGACCTGGGCGCGGCCGACGTGCTGGTTCTGTTGTGCGTCGACGTCGAAGGCCACCCGCACCGTTTTCGCGCCCAATTGCCGGAGCACCGGCAGGCACGCCCGCCAGCCCCCCGCCCCAGACCCCGTTCCAATTGTCGGCACACCAGATCGAACGGTCGCGAGGTCAGCCTTTAGCTCGCCTTCGGTCAGGCGAACCACGGCGGCCGGGGTGTCGATTCGCAGCGGCACGTGTACCGGCGCGCCGGGGCCGGCACCGCCGTGCTTGGTGGACGACAAATACGTGTACTTGCCTTTACCATCCTCCACGGCATCGCGGCGGACTTTGAGGGCGACGATCCGCCCTTGCAGGTCGCGGCAGGGAACCAGCAACCCTTCGGGGCCGGCCAGCGTCGGACCGCGCTCCTCGGAGGACGGAAGGAAGCCAGGGACGCGCCGGCAAACTTGCTCGCCTAGTAGGTCAATCAGGCGCGACGCCAACTCAGCGCGCCCCTCCGACGAGAAAGACCGATACCCGCGGCCGTCGATCTCTGCGTCGGGAAACCCACGCCGACGCAGGGCATCGCGGTGCTCGACCGTCAGCGGCAGGTTGTCGATCATGACAGTGTACACCCGATGTAGCGTGTCGGGGTCCGTGGCCTCGACCTCCTGAGCGGGGCTTGGCGGGGGCTGTCGCAGGTGGCCAGGATAAACGTAGCTGCGGCCCTTCGCCTCTCGGTTCAGGTGGTGGACATAGTAGGGGGCGCCGTTTTTATCCGTCTTGGCCTGAGCGGCACCTTCCGCCTCGCGGCGGCAAGCCACGATCTCGCCATCATCGGACCTGCTGCACCAATTCGACTTCGCGCAGATGGGACAGGGGGACGATTTCGTTACTTCTGTCCAGCCTCGTTTATCGTTATTCTTCATGTTGTAAATCCTTTCCGCCTTGGGCCGGCCGCCGATCAAAACGTGCCGGCCCTTGGCGCTTAAGGGGTCCTAGATTCCGTCACGGGCCAAGGCAGCTTCGGCCGCTTCGATCGCTCGTTGGCGTTGCCGGGGCGTGCGAACGGAGGCGGGCTCGCGATTGGCCGCGGCCGTCGTGCGGGTGATGAATCGCTCCAGGGCCTCCACGGTGGTGAACCGCCGGCCGCCAACGACGATCGTTTCGAGCTTGATGCCGCGCACGCCGCGCTGGCACCACCGCCAGACTGTGGCTAGATGAGGCCGGCCGGGGGCGAACTTGGCGGCCTCAGTGAGAGAGAGGGGGGTTTCCGTTCCGATGTCGATACACATGGCAATCCTCGCAGTGCGGTGATAAGGACCGTTCACGACTGCTACGGATTGTCCGCACGAAGGTCGGACCGAAAGTCGGAGTGAATCTAGGATGTAGGACGGAGTGGTCGACCGTGCTACTTCTTTTTCTTGGGGCGACGCGCCTTCGCCTTGTCCGCCGGCAGCGGCAATTCGGCCAAGAGCCGGCCGACTTTCCGCTTGACCTCGATGGTAATGCCGATCGCTTTTAGTTGATTGCGCAGCTCGGCAACGGCATCGTTTACGGTGCCGACCGACGGCATGCGCGCGACGCCGTTCGCTTCCCAGAGCCCCACTATTGCCTCGTGGGCAACCGGCACGTCGTGGTTTAGCACCAGTTTCTTGAAGATGGCCCACAGAATCCTGGAGTCTTGCAGATTGACCGTTGCCGGGAAGCCGTCGCGCGTAATGGTCCGTCGAGCGTCGTCTACGCGCAAGCCCAGGTAGCCGGCCGGGGGTAACCGCGAAACGGATTCGTCTGCTGCGGGGAATTCGGCACTCGTCAACTCAGCCGGCGCTGGCATGAACGGCCCGGTGGCCCCCGGCAGCGTCTGCACCGCGGTGTCGTGTGTCTTGCCTTGAAGCCACAGGAACCTTTTTATCTCAACTTCATCGCCTTGCTCATCGCATGGCGGTTTGCCCAGGCAACGATCGGCAACCAGTTCGCGCAGCTCGGCGGGTACATAGCCACGGGAAAGAGCAAACTCCGCGGCTTCTTGTTCATCAATTGCCTGATAGACAAACCTGTCGCTGGGTGCGAGCCCGAGTCCAGCCCGCCACACGAGCAGCCAGGGGCCATCGTGCGGCTTCACCAAGACGTTTCCAAACCCCCAGCGCTTCAGCGCCGCTTCGTCGAAGACGAATTTCGGTCGCCACCCGTCTTCGACGCGCTCAAAACCGAAGACCTTTGCGTGCTCGAGGTCGATCAACTTCGGTGGCGCAGTCGGGTCATCCCCACGGTAGACCCGCAGGCGCCCCAGCGTTTTGGCATCGCCGCCCGACAAACCACCGGTGCTCATCAGATCCCGCCTCTCATCGGGCCGGCCGCCAGGGCAGGACCCACCGACGCTTACAAGTAAAAGGGCCGCCGATCAAACGAGAATCTACCGCGCCGAGACGCTGCAGGAAGGCCGCGGACTGGGTGGGGCGGCGTTCCACCGGCGCGGACTGCGACCCCGGCATAGACGTGGTGCGAATAGGCCGCAGAGCATCAACTTGCCCCTGCCGCCCGCCAGGGTGTCGAACAGGCGTCTTGCGAGTCGGCCATCTGGTGCGGGTCCCGCAGCCGCGCCAGAACCTGATCATGTCAGCGCCGATGTGTCGACCTCGCCGGTGCCCCCGGGCCGCTACGGCGATCGCGTGAAGCGGGCCCTACCCGGCTATCGTGGCTGGCTCAACCAACGTCGCGCATGATCGCCTCTGCCTTGGCCAAGTCACGCTCCGCATAGATCTGCGTCACGTCGGCCTTGGCGTGGCCTAGGACCGTGGCTGCTGCTTCGAGCCCATAGCGGGCGCGGATCTCCGTTGCCGCCGAGTGCCGCAGCCGGTTGGGACACCAACGCCGAATCAACAGTCGCACCCAGGGCGCGCCCGGGGTCGCCTTGACCGCGGCCACGTTCGCCTTGTCGGCCGCCCGGTGGATTGCCCGACGATAGCTTTCCACGGTGTAGTGGTCGCCGGGGGCACGGGCGGGGCGCCGAAGTCGCTTCCGTTTCGTCTGGCTGGGTGTCATCGGCGACGCGCGCTCCTCGCGCCGCTGGGCGTTGTGCTTCCCTTCCGATTCCTTGGGCGAGAAGCAGTGCGCGCCGCTGGCACGGAGCAGGTACGGTAGCAAAACGGCTTGGGCCTTGGGTCCGATGAAGATCACCCGCTCTTGCCCGTGGTGCTCCGTCTTGTGGTGGGCCGGCCGGTATGCCCATACATCGCCGCTTCGATCTACGTCACAGGGCCTCAAGATACAGATCTCAGCCGGCCGGGCCCCGGTGAGTCGTTGCAGTCGAACCATGTCGGCCACGATGGGCTGTAGGTGGGGCAGCGTGGCCTCGACCACTTCGTTGCTCACCGGCCCGATCGGTTCGGGTTCGGGAACACGACGTTTTGCGTCGGCGGGCCAAGCTTTCTATGGGAGCCGTCTGCGTCTTTCACGACACGAGCCCCCTCCGACAGGGCATCGACAGCAGTTTTGAATACATCCGCTATACCGAATCAGCCTGCAACCCCGCCTCGACGTGTACCAGCGGAATCTGGCGGTAAAAGGCCGCTGCGCATTTCTGCCGTTCAAGCGTAAAACCTTTCCCGTTGCACACGTCCGTCCAGATCGTTTTGGCTATCGGACCTGGTATGAATTGACGGCAGATATCCCTTTGACTACGATTCCATGCTGCGGGGGGCAGAAGTTTCTTATCATTGCGGTTTCTCAACAGAATGCATGTGCGAGGCCTATAGCCTTCGCAGCGGGGCGTGTGGCGGAATTGTTGTTCGTATGGTTGTCCGTGCAGCCGTGCGGGAGGTCGTTTGCAGCAATGAGGTTGGAGGAGCTAGCGACGGGCGCCGGGTTTCCCCACCCACTGCACTGTTTGTCTTGCTATGAAAAGCCTTATCCGCCGGCGCCGGAAGTCGAATGATCCAAGCGCCCTCATTGTGAGTACATCTCATTTGCCTCTCTAAGGATTGTGTTTTATGAACAAGCGACGCTTTCTTTTTGCGACGGGGCTCTTATCGGTTTCCCTTGTAGCTGTCTATGGTGACGAAAGCGCCGAGAATCTCAGGAGTGGGAATACCGTTCGACGGTCGGAGCCGGTGTCGCTCGGCGCCGGCGATTATACTCTAATGATGGGGGAGCGTCAGGAGCTGTATTTAGAAGATAGTAACCCAGGTGGCCTAAAGAATCGGCGGCTAGTTAAGCCACGGGTCGTCGACCAGCTTGATGGTAAGGCGGAAGCATGGCCCTTAGATCCGCCGAATACGGATATCGACGTCGAAGTGACTGACATTGCGCTTGCACGGTGGTCTAAGAAGTCTCTCTTCGCTTTTCTCAAAATCGTCCAGGGTGGACAGGCTTCATTTTGGTGCCTGACCTTCCCCCATGCGGAGATCAATCGTGCGTCAAGCGACGAGCTTCGACCCGATGCGGTCTTGGTGATGCACGGAAGCACCAGACACCGGATCTTAGCAATTGACGGGAGCCGCGAACCGCCTAGCATAATCGCTATTGTGGCAAAGGTCTCGAAGAACGGTGAAGTGGAAAACGGGATGATCATGGTTCATGGCTGTCCGAATCCTGGGCCAATTAACGCACGAATCGGTCATTTCACGGTCGAGTACGCTGTAAGGAAGGACCATGAGTAAGCCCGAGGCTGTGACTCACGTCACTTTTCAATCACCTAATCCGACAACTTCAAGTTGATCTCCCATAAAACATGACAATCGACGAAGCGGTACAACTCATGAAATCTTAGTAAGTCGGCAGACGTGCGCGATTGGCCGGGTGCTGGTGACCAGCCTGCCGCCTGAGGAAGCCGAGGAGTTCTTCGTCTATCAGTTTCTGATCTGCGCGAGACCGGCGGCCTGCCTGAGGGAGCCGCACGAATCGGCGGACGATCAAGCGACGATGGCCGGCGTGGTCTCCCCGCCCGCCGTCACGCAAGCGGTTGGGACTTCGGCGGCGCCGATGGCTGAGCCGGAGAGGGCGCCGGCCGTTTGTTTCTCTGCGGACCGGCTGCCCAGATGCGTTCTGCTCATGGTGACCTACAACCGCCTGGAATACACGCGGCTGGCGCTGGAGGCGTGCCTTAAGCTCGACTATCCCAATCTCAGGGTCGTGGTCTGGGACAACGCGTCCACCGACGGCACCGTCGCCTATCTGCGGGATCGGCTCCAAGGGCTGCCGAACGTGACGGCCATCGCCTCGCCGACCAACCGCGGCGTCGTCTTCCCGATGAATGAAGCGTGGTCATCCGACCCCGAGGCCGAGTTCTTGGCCAAGATCGACAACGACACGCTCGTGCCGCCCGACCTGTTCCGGCGGCTTGCCGAATGCCACCTGCAAAGCAGGCGGTTCGGCGTCCTGTCGGGCTTCCACTTCCGCCAAGAAGGTGAGGCCCTGGCCGAGGAGCATCGGATCAAGAGTTTCGACGGCGTGCGCGTGCTGCCCCAGCCCTATGTCGGCGGCTGCGCCGTCATGATCCGCCGGGAAGTGTTTCAAACGATCGGTCTCATTGATTACCGCACCGACGGGCCGGACGGCCGCCCCTTCATGGATTCCGGCTGGACGATCTATCAACAGCGGCTGACCGACCAGGGCTACATCAACGGCTATCCCTGGCCGCCGGTGCACGTCGATCACATGGAGGATACCCGCTCGCCGCACTGCATCCGCTCCGAGGAGCACCAAAGCTACAAACGGGAGGAACGCGGCATGGGGCTGGAGGAGTTTACGCAGGAGCTGTGCGTGTGGAGACCCAACTGGGAGAGCGAACCAAACGGAAACGGGTCTGCTCCCTCGGGTCACTCCCCTCACGCGGCCAACCTTATGGGTGCGACGATGGCGGCGGATCCAGCCGCCGGCAACGGCGCCGCGCGTTGCGCACGCATGCGGTTCTGCCAGGACTTCATCCGCGACTTCGACCAGTTTGATTTCTGGGGGGCGCCGTTTGCCTTCGTTCGATTCGGCGACGGAGAGCGGGCCATCTGCATGCGTAAACCGGTGCAGGCGCAGGACGGATGGTCTTATGACGGCCGGGCGACGGCGTTTTCGGCCGAGCTCAATGCCGCCTTGCGCTGCGACCTTCCCGGCTATTACCTGGGAATCTCCGATGCCTGCTGCGACGCCGCCGCGAAAGAGTGGTATTTGCAGCACGTCAAGGTCCCGCTCGACCGGCTGACGTTCGCCAACATCTTCGTCAACGCGAATTACCGGCGCTTCCAGCAAATCGACACGAGCGACATGGTCATCGTCGCGAGCGAGGGAGGCGACTACTGGGTGCCCGAAGACCTGGTGAACGGCAACTTCGATCTGGACCGGCTCGTTGAGAGGCTCCTCAGCGTTGATCGGCCCATCCTGGTCTCGGCCGGACCCGCCTCCTGCGTCATTATCCACAAATACTGGCAGCGCGCGGCCAAGAAGCAAGTGATCGTCGACGTCGGCTCGGCCATCGACGAGCAAACCAAGGGGCGGAAGACCCGCCAATATCAGGTGCCCGGCACCCGCACGGCAGAGCTCTGCTGCATGTGGTAATTGTTTGGACGGGGACGCACATTCATACCCTTGGAGAATGGTTCCTGGGCACAGGGCCCAGACTAGATCATTTGACCACCTCTTCGTTTGCCGTTGGTGCGAGTCCGCCCATTGCAGTATTCTCTTGATGGTTGGCCGATAGCGCCCTCTTGCGGCAGCGCACCACCGGTCATGTTGACCGGCGCCTTCTGTGGGAAGCGCTTCCCCAGCCTTGCCTGATATTCGAAGCCTTCGGCACTGGCCAGACGATCGAAGGCATTCGCAAGCGTAGAGCCACATAGATGGTAGAGCTTCCACCGGACATCGCGAAGATCATCGAGCAGGCGGCGAAAGTCGATGGCTCAATAGATTTCGGCGCTGAAACATGGGCACCGCTTCGTAATGTCGCCGATAAGGCTGCCGCGGTTCCAGGCGTTTATGCTATCGGCCTATTCCTGGGCGTCGAATACGACTCGGCCGTATCTCGCATCATCTACCTTGGCTCGACACGAAACTTGAGAACTCGGCTGCTTGGCCATAACGCCTGTTCTCATAACTGCTACATCGAGATGCTGAAGCAACGCTATGCCGGCGGCCTGGTTGCTGTCGCGATACCAATGCCGGGCATGCCAGCGGAATGGCTTCTGGCGATTGAGGACGCTGCCCTTGCTGCGTTCAACGAACGGTTTGGAAGATACCCAATCTGCAACATGAGTACGATCGAATCGCCGCTTGCCCCAGCATTGGCGGGCCTGATCCGCTTCTCGCCATGTGTCGGGGTGCCATTTCCGCTCACCCTGGACACGCTCTCCTTTCAGCTTGGCTGTAAGTCGCTGGGCCGGCTATCAGAGCGACTACCTCCAGAGGAAGGCGCACCAGTGCGTTCTAGGAACGCGACCCAAGTTGTTATCCGGCTATCGCAAGGACCGCCCCCACCGGAATGCACACCAGAAGGCATCGAAACCCGGCACTCCGAAAGCGACGAGAAGAACCGCATCGACACCATGTCATGGGTCTGGCAGGAACACGTGGCGAGCTGGTCAATCGAGAAGATGACGGCGGTTGTCGAACTTTGTCGCAGTCTGACCATCCCAAAGAAGCGGACGAAGAGCAAGGTGCATACGTTCGCGGCCCCGTCTCGTAAGATTCCCCGGCCCATTACCTGGGGCGAAGTGGCTTTGATTCAAGGACGAACCGTGGCAGGCTGCTGGTTCCCGAACCCGAAGGTGTGGGTCAAAATCGTCTTCGATAAAGAATTGCTCGGCCAAGCGATCCTTGATCCGCTCATGTATCGAGGTGAAGATAAATCAGACCTGCCGCAGACCCGGCGGCGACCATCTGTCTGGGACAACAAACAGTGGCTACGATGCAAGCGGTTGTCGGCAGAGTCCCACGTGTCCACGTAGCTCGTGATCGTGGTGCCGGTCGAGGTCAGGTTGGCCAGGCGGACCAGCCGATCCGCATTATCGTAGGCATAGCTGACGCGGACTAGATTGGCGAGGCGCTGCACGGTAACCCGTGAATGCGCGTCATATTGCCATGTGGTACGGTCACCCTGTGGATTGATGACCAGGGTATTCAGGCTCGTAGCGGAGTAGCCATAGGTAAAGACGCCCCCGAAAGGCTCGGTCTTTGTCCGGCGCCGGCGCGCGGCATCGAACGAATATGTGATCGTGAGACTGGCAGGGTTCGTGACGGCGCGAGCGCGGTTCAGAGCGTCATAAAGGGTCGTGTAGCGGCCGGTGCTGTCGGCGAGGTACCGGCGATTCGACACCGCGTCATAGGCCATGGTGACCCTCGACCCGTCGGGATACTGGCGGCTTGTTGGGCGCGAGAGATTATCCGAAAGGTACGTCGTACGGTTTCCGCGAGCATCAATCCGCAGAGTTTGCTCGGACGCGGCATCGTAGCGGAACGTGATGGCGCGAGAGAGCGGATCGACCTGGCGGACAAGACGGCTGGCGGGATCCCAAACGAAAGTATATCGGCTGGAGCGCGCGTCGACCAGGGCCGTGCGGCGCCCTGCTGCATCGAATACCTCTGTGACGCGGTTGCCCAGGGCGTTCACCATGGCTACCGCCCGCCCAGTGGCATCAAAGACGGTCGTGGTTCGGTTAGCGTTGGGATCGACCACGGCCGTTTGCCAGCCGGCGTTGTTGTAGGTCAAGGACGTGCGGTTGCCCAGGGGATTGATCATCGCTCGAACCCACGCCGCGGCATTGTAGAGCGTGGTCGTAAGATTACCGAGCGGGTTTTGGACGCCGACACTCCCGGGCAGTTGATCGGCCCGCCGCCAAATGTCCGGAGCCTGATCCACAATGTGACGAGCTATTCCAGCGCCGCCATTGGCCAGGGGACCATCGTCAACGACGTTCAGCGGGCTTATAATCCGTTCGAGCAGGTTGTCACGGAGTACCAGGAGCACAACGGCGCCGTCAATACGTCGACGTCGGTCAACGTGCAATATCAGTATGCCAATGGTTCCTCGAACACCATTCGGCCAACGGCGCTCATTTATCCAAATGGCCGGGTGTTGAACCTCAGTTACGGCACTTCCGGCGCGATCGACGATGCCCTCAGTCGAATCGTCAGCTTGATCGACAGTGATGGCGTCACGCACCTCGCCGATTACACGCGGATCGGCGCCCATACGTTCGTGCAGCAAGCCTCGGCGCAACCGCAGATCGCCTGGTCATTGATCAACGGGACTGGTATTAACCCCTACACGGGTCTCGACCAGTTCAACCGGACCGTCGACAATCGTTGGTACGGCACGGCAACAAACCGAGACTTGGAACGCATCGAGCACGGCTACGACCGCGTGGGCAACCGGTTGTGGCGTCGGAACACGGTCGCCGAGGGGGCCGGAGTAAACATCGACGAGCTTTACGGCATCGATGGTATCTACCGACTGCAGTCCGTTCATCGCGGCTATCTCGACGCCACAAATAGGTCGATTGTCAGCGGCACGCTCAACTTTTCGCAGATCTGGGGCTTGGACGCCACAGGCAACTGGCACCATTTCTGGCAGAACAGCGGAGGCGCTTCCTGGGATTTACAGCAATCGCGTGCGGCAAACCAATTGAACGAGATCACCGGCATCACGGGCGGCAGTTGGACACAACCTGTCTACGACGCGGCGGGGAACACCGTCCAAATGCCGCAGCCACTCGATCCCGCCGCCGCCAATGACGCGGTCTACGATGCCTGGAACCGTCCCACGTCCGTTTCAGGAGGCGGCTCGTCTATTTTGCAAAACGGCTACGATGGCCTAATGCGTCGCGTCACAAAGCTCGTGTTCGGCACCGTCCGGCACGTCTATTATTCTGGCAACTGGCAGCCACTTGAGGAACGTCTCGGCTCGTCGTCGTCTGCCGACCGGCAGTTCGTCTGGGGCCTGCGCCACATCGACGACCTCCTTTTGCGGGACCGAGGCTCCGAACGCTTCTATGCTCTTCAGGATCCCAACTGGAACGTAACAGCGATTTGCAGCTCGACCGGCAGCATTGCCGAGCGGTACCTCTTCTCGCCGTATGGGCAGCCGACCTTCATGAATGAGGCCTTCGCGATGATGTTGTCCTCCGCCTACGCCTGGGAGACGCTTTTCGGTGGCTACCGCTGGGACATCGAAACTGGATTGTACCAAGTACGGTTGCGGGCGTTGCATCCCGCGCTGGGCCGCTGGACTACTATTGATCCGGTACTGTTCGGCGACGGATTGCATTTCTTTGCGTATGTGCGATCATCACCGTTGACTTACGTTGACCCAGTTGGCCTTGCAGGCCAGCCGCAATCGGCGCCGCAAGTGCATCATTGGCTTTGCCAAGATGGAACCAACGGGCGAGCTACCTTTAAAAGGCTGTGCTGTGACAAAGGCGTGCCCGTGAACATCGATGACTTTACGATTCCTCTCGATGATTCTTTCAAAGGCACCCCCCACTACGTCCTGCACCGAGGCTCCTGTGATTACACCGCCGGCTGTAAGAACATTTATAAGAATGCGACAAACTGCTGCGACTTGCTCACGAAGTTTCTTTCACACATTCCAGCCGGATGGGCGTGTCTTGAAGCAACATTTGGGGCAAAGGGGTTGCCGCCTTTTGGAATGCGACCGTTACGCGGCGGCCCCGACACATTCGGTAAGTTACTTGCGCATACGATGGCGGCGTGCGGACCGAACGCAATAGACTCGTATAGTTGCGGTGCTATGAACGCTGCGTACCTTGCGGCAATTGATATGGAGTATGAGCAATGTGTGAAGAACGGTGATTGGTTCTGCGCGATCAAGAGAACCATCGCGCGAAACGGCACCCAACAAATGTTCGAGAACTGCCAAAGAACTCTAGGGGGTCAGTCTGCCGCGCAATGGATTGCCGAGCACCCTGGCGTTATAATAGTAATTGGTGGCGTGGTCATCGTCATCGTGGTGGCGCCCGAGGTACTTCCAATCGTCGTAGGAGGCGGCAGTGGCTACCCCGCGTTGGCTCCTAATTGAATGAGCTGATCTATGAGTGAACCAAAAGTAGATCTTGATGCTTGGGTGAAGCGATGTCCTTTAGACGTGGTGCTTCCCAAATTAGATACACTTGACAAGATACAGAGTCCGTTGGAGTTGGCCATGATCGAACAGATCCGCCAACGCACACTAGTATTAGGGGATCTTGGGACATGTCGGCCTGCTGATTCCCTTGTTTTCATACGCGGCGAAGCGCCAGGACGTTTCATCACGAAGCTCGGCGGGGCGCCATATCGCCCTGCACACGTTTCTTGGCCTCTGAGGGAAGACGCAGTGCCGATGACGTTCTTGGCCCAATTTTGCTTTGCACACTCGAAAGATATTTTACCGAATCTCCCGGGCGAGATGCTTCTCATTTTTGCACGCGACGACGATCTATACATGGGTGATCCTCCCTGCTTTCATTTCGAGTGGCAGCCGGAAGGCCTCAGAGAGTTGATTGAAGCAACGGAGGTTCCGATGCCTATGTGGCCCTTTGTACAAGCATTCGCCGCTCGACACCGAACGGTTGACTTTGAAAATGACCGTGCTGTTGCTAACAATGCGAAGTGGGCGGCTAAGGCGACACGAATGCATCCCGGTCGAATCGAAACAATGCTCTATTCGCTTGCGCGGTTGCCGGGTGGAAAGATTGGAGGGCTTCCTCACTGGTTGTATCCAGAGCAGCACGAAGGGATTGAGGCAGGGCCAATTCTTTGCGCGTTGAGCAACCTTGAGCCGAGGACGGATATTGCACCACCTCCGCCAAATGTAGATTGTTGGACCCAGAAGGAAGAATTCTGGGAGGACAACCCGGAGGAATACCTGAATTGGCGGGACGGCTGCCAGATAAACTTTTTCCTGACGGAGGGTGCGAACATCCATTGGAATGTCGATTTCGGGTAAGGACCCAGTAGGGCCATCAATACGAATACGGACGCACGGGAACGGCGGGCATCTTCATGTTCGCCAAACCGCCGTCAGGGTTCCCGCAAGCGACGGCTCGCCCGCGCCGCACCAGGATCGATTGGGCTCATGAGTCGCCCAACTATCGCCGAGCGCGTGACGACACGGCGCGACGCGCGTCGGCGGCGAGCGAGCCCTCGGTGCGTTGCTTTCGTCGTGACCGGCGGGGAGCCCAGCCCACCCTTGAACGAACGGTCCTTCGACCGTGTTCAAGCGGCCGGGGCGTTCGTGTTCCGACCCACTCCTGCCCCAGGCTCTGATCCTGCATTGCCAGCGTGTGAACGGCGCCCGAAAAGTGCAGCGCGCGACGGTTGAAAAGTGCAGCGCTCGGAAGGTTAAGGTCTAGTTTACGTAGCGTCTCCTAAGTGCGCCACCATAATCGCGAGCTTGCCAAAGCCCGCCGCCGCTCATGCCGACTGGCTCGTTCCAGCTTTGCTTCTCCTGCCAGGAAAACTGGAACAACTCGTCTTCACCGATCGGGTACGGAACAAAGATGTCGACTGACCGCCTTGGCTTGTGGGCTGACTCTGGAACGAGCGGCCAGTTTGCTGGTTCTAGCGGCTTGTTGGTATAAATCACGAGCTGGACGCGCCAAAGCATCACTTTTTTCCCGATCACCTGTTGCTGTACCTCATCGGCGGGATAGCCCAAGACGTAGCATGCCGGTCCAACCCGCCCAGGACCGAACAGGTGCAACCGGTAGAGCGATAACGGTTCTCGACCAAGCCGTTCGGCTGCATCAGGCCGTAGTTCGATGAAACCGACGTCGGGATAGGGCTCACTGAGCCCCTTCGCTCGTTGCTTCGCCCAACCAAGCACCTCAAGATTCGGTTCGGTCGGTTGTTCCGTGTTGCCCACGAAGCAGAGCCTGCAGCCAGGATCCTTCGGAATCGTATGCGAGGCGGTCGCAACAAGAAGTCGGCCGTCGATGGTGACCAGGGTTCCGGTAGCGATCTTTTGTTCTGGGGACTGAGTGTCGATATAGGCGACGCTATGCCGTTGCATCTCAATCGGCAAGAGCTTTATGATCTCGCTGCGCAAACGTATAGGCTGCGGCGGCTCGGGCGTTTGCCGTCGCCGCTTTTTTCTTATCTGAGACGATCGCTTGGGCGTCATTCGCTGGTGCCGGCCTAGCAGAGAACGGGATTCATTCGATCAACGATAGGCAAAGGTTATTGCGATTTCCAGGACGGCCGTCGACAGGTCACGCGAAGACCGGAGCACGTGCATGGAGCTTCGAACTCGCGTCGAACCGCTGGGAAGCGGTTGCCGAGGTGGTCTGACCCGAACTCCGCTCTATTGTCCCTTGTGTCGCACGAGGGTCGATGTGTCCTGCGGGGAGGCCGCCTCGATTAGTGGCCGTTCGTGCTCCCTGACTTGCCCTCGTCGTCGTCTTCAAGAACGAATCGATCAGCCTGCCAATCAAGGCGAATTCGCGGCCTGCCTCTTTTCACCACTGCCAGCTTTAGCTCCTTCAGTTCCTCGGCGGCTAGAAGGGCATAGAGGATTTCCAGAAAACCGGCGTCCAGGCCGATGATTTCGTCCTTCGCCGTCTCAGTCTTCCATTCGTCGGAGTATTCGCTCTCGACGTCCGTGCAGAACTGTCTGAGAAGTGCGAATGTGTGATCGATGGTCTCCCACTTCAGGTGGATCTCGTACAAGCCTTTGCCGAGGATTGCTTTGATATTGTTGAGTGGATGGCCGAGAACCTTGTCTCGGTAAATCTTGATGCCGCAGTCCGGGAAATTGGTCGCCGTCCGGTCGTAGGTGTCGCCTTTTGCGTAGACGGCCTTCAACTCTTCGAGCGTAGCCTTGGCTTCTTCGCCCACCGGATAGTTCTTTACGATCTCTTCGGCTTCGTGGATCATGTGGGCGGTCAGCAGCAGGAATTCCCGCAAGATCGCCTCTCCAGTGAGCTGGAAGAAACTGCCCCGAGGTTTGTGCTTCTTGTACAGATCAAGGAGCTGCCGGTGGGCGACCACGTGCCAGAAGTGCTCGATAAAAATCATCCACTGTTCGTAAGTCATCGCCCTGCGGTCCTTGCCCTAAACCCACTAACGTCGGCCAATTTTAGCCGATCCCTTGGACAGCCGGAGGGGCAAAGCGGTTCACCTGGACTCCCGGCGGCAACACTAGCACCGGTAAATGTAGGGCGACTTGGCGTCTGCCGCAAAACGCTAGATATTCCCGTCGCGCCACGGCAGAGCGTATTGCCGGCCCCAAAGAACCTTCCCAGGCCATCCCAGTCCCCGGATTCGAGGCGCGAGTCGTACCGAAGAGAGTTCCCTCCGCGGAGTTGGTTTTTCGGTTACGAACTCCGCCGACCCGGCGGTCAACGGCCGAGTGCCGAGAGAGGCATCTTTCGGCGACCCACGTTTTCCGCCTTTCCTGCAAAGGGTTTGCGACGATCCATCTGTCAGCCGCAGCCTCTCTCGCGGTCGCGCGCCGGCTCAGAAACTGAAGGGTTCCTTCCGGGCGCCCGAAAAATCGGCTACGAACTCTGGCGCTCTCTAGCTTTACAGGCGCGCCGGGTTAACAAGCCGGTTCCTTCCGCGGCCCGAAAGGAAGTCCCTTCGAACTGGCGGGAATTCGTCGCGCCGCTCGGCCTGGTCGACAGCGCAGCAAACCATCTGTCCCCGATTTTCTTGCATCCGGCATCGGGCTGCCTTACTCTGGGCAACGGTGCCGGGAATACAGATACCAGGAACGAGGCCGATGCCTGCACGTGATCCACGCCGGCAACCATCTCTCGTGTCTGGGTGGGGCCATTCACTTCTGCCCGCTGTGCGGGGCGATAAAGGGAAACGATGGCACTTGTGGAGTGTTCGGGCTGCGGCCAGCTCGTGAGCACGTCTATGGTCCTGGCCGCCCGTCGCCAGTGGGACTTCGACGAAGACTGCGAGGACGTGGGCGACGACGACGTGCGACTGCCCGAACTCGAGTCCTGGGCACCTATCGCGCGTGCGCTCGTCTGCGTGCCCCTAATGCGCTCGGGGTGAAGAAGCCCCCGCCCAGACAGTCTTCTTGCGTCTGTGGCCGATTCGGCCATAGGATGCTGTGCATGCCGAACGTGACCCGGATGAGATTCGACTTCACCGTCAAATCGGGCGAGAAGAAATATGACTGCCACCGAATGGTTTCCGGCACCGACGTTTTCAGGCAGACGGTGTACGTCGAGGGCTTGGGATCGAAACCGGACGGTGCATCATACGGTCTCGGCGAGCGCCCGGTGGACACAATGGAGTTGAACGCGAAACTGATTGCCGCAGAACTCATCAAGCAAGGCTCGCCCTCCTGATTAAAAGCCCCACCCTGCCGGGCATTCGCCGCGGGGCTCGGTGACGAACCACCACTCCACGGCGGCGGCAAGTGCTCCGTCGCCGGCTGGGTCGCTCGACCGTAAGCACGCTGTAGACGAGGCGATCAAGCGTCGTCGTGCTGGGGTTGTGCCAGCTCATGCCGCAACCTTCGCCTTTTCCGGCTTCAGTGGGAATGACTCGGCACAGGCACGAAGCCCGCGCCGCCGTATTCAATGTGGCAGGTGTTGCACCACGATTCCGCGTCGCGCCTATCAAGTGCCAAATAGATAACCCGCTCTGTCCCGTCCGGCGCGCCGATGAGAACAGGGTAGCCGGTGGTCTCGGTGCGGTTTGGTCGGTCGTCCGTGGCCGAAAACTCCCCTCACGTCGCGCCCCTCGCACGGCCGATACAATTAATCGAGCCAGCGGGCTAGGTCTGACTCGATGGGGAGGACGAAGGCCGCCACAGCATCCTCGGAAAGTGCTGTCGGTGGCTTTTTTCATGCGCGGACCAATCCGTCTGGCGGAAAGCGCTCTATCTCCGTTCACTGCTTCCCACTACTATCCCCCGCGCGGTCGCGATCGACCGCTCTACGCAAGCCACGTTGATTGGCCCGTGTCCGTGCCGGTCAGCGTGGTTTTTTCGTGCGCCGAAGGGGGTATGCAGCGGACTATGGACGAAGGCGAGCGGCCCGGCGGTCCATCGAACCTCGAAATTGGTGTGTGGGCACTTGTTGGCAGTTGCGTGGTTATCTGGCTCATGTCTTTTTTCTTGTCCTAGCAGGCCAAGGGGCAGAACTGCCCTCGCACCGTTCCCTACCGCCTGCTAGCGTCCCCGTTTGAGCGGTCTCGTTGATCGCTGAGTGATGCAGGCCCACGTCGGTCGGTTGTCTTGGTGGCCTTGTCCGTCCACGACACCGCCCTCGATCTCGGCTCCCGCATCGACATTCCCCCTGCTCAACCGCCATCCTGAAACCCGATAGCTGGCCCACTCTGGCCCGCGATAGTGGCTCTCTTTGAAGCCGCGACCGACACCAAGGCGTCTGGCTTCCCCCGTCGACGCGCCCAAATGCCCAGCGGCCGCTTCGTGCGTGGCCGTTCGAGGCTCGAGCAAGCGTGCAAAAGATCCGTGACCCCACGCTTCCAGTGGCCGACGGGTTCGCATGGCGCGACACGTTGCTCCACGGACAGGTCGGGCGTCGTGCGGAAAGGAGGTTCCCGCGATTATTGGAGCCCGAGGCCGAAATCGGTCGCCCAAAACCCGAGGTGTCTTTGACACCTTTCTTGGCCGTTCTTGGCCACTCTGTACACCACTGCCGTAAAGATTTGTTGTTCGAGAAACCGCGTAAAAACTAGGCCGTTTCGCGGTTTTGGCGAGAATCGCCGTACACTAGAGGACTGCGTTAGGAAACCGTTGCTCTATCCCCTGAGCTACAGGCGCGTGTGCTTAAAATAGGGCGTTTTGTTGACTTACGGGCAGCTCGCGGCATGATGTCGGACACCCGGGTTGGACACCTGCGTCCATCTGTGTGACCGCCACGGGAATCGCGGCCGGCAGACCGCTGCACATACCGGTTGCGGAGCAATCGGCGGACACCTGCGATACCCATTTGGACACCTCACGAGCTGCAAGGGAAGCAACATGCCCAAGTTATCCGACAGGAAGGCTAAGGCCAAGGCACCTCGGGCGAGGCAGACCACTCGCCCCATCTGCTGCCCTACGAGACGTTTCCAATGTTCCCCCACCCAAGCGGCAAGTGGGCAAAGAAGGTCCGCGGCAAAGTGTACTACTTTGGCCGCTGGGATTCGTCAGACGGACAAACCAAGTGGGAGGCCGCGCTGGCCACTTACGACGCCAAGATTGCCGACATCGTGGCCGGCCGGCCGCCTCGCACCAGCGGTGATGGCCTCGTTCTTCGGGACCTGGTCAATCGCTTCTTGACGACGAAAAAGAACCTCGTCGACAACAACGAGTTGACCACCCGCAGCTTTGCCGATTACCACCAATGCTGCGCTAGGCTCATCGACGCGTTCGGTAAGCATCGGCTCGTGTCGGACCTGACGGTTGACGACTTTGAGGCACACCGCAGGAAGCTTGCCGAGACGCGAGGCCCCGTCTCGCTGGGCAACGAGATTCAGCGCGTTCGCACAGTCTTCAAGTACGCATACGACCAAGGGCTGATCGCCGCGCCCCTCCGATATGGGCAGTCGTTCCAGAAGCCGTCTGCCAAGGTCCTGCGCAAGGAGCGGCACAAGAATGGGCTCCGCATGTTCCAGGCAGCCGAGCTTCGCCGGATCATTGCTGCGGCGGGCGTACCGCTTAAGGCTTTCGTCCTGCTCGGAATCAATGCTGGCTTCGGCAATTCGGACTGCGCGACCTTACCGTTGGCTGCCCTCGACCTGAAGGGCGGCTGGATTAATTATCCCAGGCCCAAGACCGGCATCGCCAGGCGTTGTCCTCTGTGGCCCGAGACCGTCGCCGTGCTCAAGGCTGCGATCGCCAAACGGCCGGCACCGAAGCGGACCGACGCCGAGGGGCTGGTGTTCGTGACGAAGTATGGCGGCAGTTGGTCGAAGACGCCGAGCATCACCGTCGATCAACAAGAGAACGAGACCGTCTCTGCACAGCCAACGCTTGTTGTGGCGAAGGCCGTCGACAACCCGCTGACAAAGGAGTTCCGGAAGCTGCTCAATGAGCTTGGCCTCCACCGTCCCGGCCTGGGCTTCTATGCATTAAGGCATACGTTCGAGACGATCGGGGGCGGGTCTCGCGACCAAGTCGCGACCTCAGCCATCATGGGCCACGCTCCTGCGGCGAACGACATGAGTGCCGTCTACCGGGAACAGATCATCGACTCGCGCCTCCGGGCAGTCACAGACCACGTGCGGAACTGGCTGCTGACCGAGGGGCGCGGGCCGAAGGAGAAGAAGCCGCGGGGCGGGTGGAGGCTGGAGTAGGCGACGAGCGCATACCCCCCCCCACGTGAATGCGCAGAATGCCATGATTCTTGCTCGAGCTATCGAATCAGCTTGTGTTGTCTGGTCTGCACATGGCCACGATTCCGCCCCACAAGCACTAGCATCAGCCGGGCTGACTCGCTTTTCAACGCGGGGGGCCGATCGCATCGCAGACTGCTTGCCGCGTGGCTTGCGGGTGTCTCAAATCTGATTGGCTGCCTTCTGCACCAGCCGCCAGTCGCCGCGGGTCTCCGGCCAAAACTACCCCCCCCCAAGCTTTTGCTCGCCGGGGCCTTCCATATCGGGGTTCTCCGCGCTCGCCGCCAGCCGGCTCAAACGCCGGCGGATCGTTTCCGCTGTTTTCTTGATGCCATGGTAGTCGATCCATCGCGACGGCCGTGAAACGTTAGGTTCCAACCGGCCTTCCCGCCCGGCGGGGACTTTGATTGGCACCATGCCAGGGAAACCGCTGACCGCCTTTCCCGCCGTGCTTTGTTTTTTTCAGCGGGGGCGAAGTCCCCTCTGCAAGCAATCTCGCCATATCGGACGCTGCCCTCGGGGCCTCGGGGCGCTGTCAAATAGACGTAGTGAGCTCGTTTTCTCTTTCGATTCTGTGGCGGCACAGGAGCCGGCGTCCGCGGTTTTACGAAAAGCTAGCGGGTGATTCGTGAAGTTGCTCGCGGTAGCTTTAGATAGGGATCGCCACGGCGGCAAACGCCAACCCGATCGCGGCACCGGCCACCAACGCAAGCCACCACCAGCCGGCGCCGCGGCTATGGGCGGGCGGCATGCTGAGCGGCGGGCGGTAAGGATTCTCCTGCATAGCTCTAATTCTACGTCGCCCGGCCACTCAACGAGCCGAAAGCCGCCATGTCACCGAAAGATATGCTGAGCGAGCAAGTACAGGTTGTTCCGCCATTCCGTCGGGTCATGCTCGATTGCCATCGACGTGCAGGACGTCTTTTCCTTCAGATAAGCGCGCACCCCCTGGCTGATGCGAAGGAAGCCGTCCTTGCTGCCGCAGCCGAGCCAGAACGATTTGAGCTGCCGGCGGGCAATCTCCGGATCGGGGAGCAGTTCTGCGTCGGCTTTCGACGGACCAAGCTCAATCCGAAGCCTCGTTCATCTACCGTCGAACCGTGACGTGCAAACGCTCGCAACTTGTTTGTCAGCGCGGTAGCTTAGCGAGGTAGGTGCTTGCACATTTTCTTCGCCGGAGGCGGCTGGTTTGCTCCGCATTTTGGGTTCACCGAAAACGCTATGTGACGGGCTCACGCGTCGCGACCTCCTGCACGTTGGCGGTCTGGGCGCTCTCGGCCTTTCGCTAGCGGACGGACTACGTCTGGAAGCCTCGCAACCACTTCAGACCCAGACGCCGTATTTCGGCCGTGCCAAGCGGTGCATTCTCTTGTTTCTTTTTGGCTCACCGCCGCAACACGAGACGTTTGATCCAAAGCCGGCTGCACCCCGCGAGATTCAGGGCGAACTGGGGGCCATTGGTACAACAGTGTCGGGTATCCAAATCGGGGAGGGCCTACCTAAGGTCGCCCAGGTGATGGACCGCATAACTGTCGTTCGCTCGATGACGCACCCCTATCCCGTGCATGGTGTGGCATACGCTTTGTCGGGCATGCCGACCTACACGCCGGCTATCGAGGCGATGCCTCGCGCAGCGGAGCATTGGCCGTTTGTTGGCTCGGTAGTCGATTATGCCGACGAGCGGGCGCACGGCGGCGCCGTGCCACCCCTACCAAGGAACGTGGGACTACCGTGGGTGTTTGGCTCCAAGAGCACCCTGCCGACGCTAGCCGGCCCCTACGCGGCGTTCTTAGGCCAGGCGCACGACCCGGTGTGGACCGACTTCGACGGCCTCGGCTCGACAATCGTGCCTAAGCTGACTGACGTTCAGACTGAGGAAGTCTTCGATCCGTTCGCGGGGGTTTCAGCCGCGGGCCGGTTTCGCCTATCTGACAGCGGTGGAGCATCCGCGGATGTTTCGGCCGAGCGACTCGGCCAGCGACGTTCCCTCCTGGCTCAATTCGACGATGCGCGGCGTGAGTTCGAAAGCGATAGCCGGATTCATTCATTCGACAAGTACCGCCAGGTCGCCTGGTCATTGATCGCCAGTAACCGGACGCGCGAAGCAATCGACGTTTCCCGGGAGCCGATTCAAGTCCGGGAACGGTATGGAATGACCTTATTCGGGCAAGCGGCGTTGGCGGCGCGGCGCTTAGCCGAGGCAGGTGGCCGCTTCATCTCCGTGTTCTGGGATCCGTTCGGACCATTCGGTGGTTCATGCTGGGATACGCATGCCAACCATTTTCCCAGGTTGAAGGAATATCTGCTGCCGGTTTTTGACCAGACCTATTCCGCCTTAATCGCTGATCTGGACCAGCGTGGTCTGCTTGATGAAACGCTGGTGCTTTGCATTAGCGAGCACGGCCGTACGCCACAAATCGACTCAAAGCCAAAAGGCGGCGGGAGGCACCATTGGTCGCGCGTTTATTCGGCTGCGCTGGCTGGCGGGGGCATTTGCCGGGGCAAGGTAGTCGGCCGCAGCGATGCCCATGGCGGTGACGTCAACGAGACACCGGTTTCGCCCAAGGACTTGCTCGCGACGACTCTGTGCCTGCTCGGTATCGATCCCGACACACTGGTTGCCGATCTGCAGGGCCGTCCGCTTCGCGTCGCCGGCGACGGTGAGGTCCGCACAGAACTGCTGGCTTAATGTGCCACACGATGATCAACAGGCCAGCGTCGCGTTTGCATGCCACGCGAGCGCCGAGTGTCTCGGGATCGGGGACGGCCGCAAAGCTTGGGAAGCCATTATCTCACCAGCCGCCCCGCCGACACTCGCGCCGAATTGCGAGGACGGCATCAACCTCGTCAGCCTGCGCGACGGCGTCGACTTGTCGACGGCAGCAGGGCGGATGCTCGCCAAGATGCTTGCGAGCGTCCGCGCAGTTTGAGACCAAAACACTTGGTAACGATGCTGGCGAATCGGGGTTTTGGCGAACAGGGACCGCCACGCGATACGACATTTGCTGAAGTCGAACGGTTCCGTTATCAGGCAGGGCGGCGGCCGCCGACATGCCACCTCGCGTCACAATGGCCGCGCCAACGGCGAGATCGGCCCTATGGCTGGACGCCAGCGACACCCACGTCAACGGCAGGACGTACGTCCGTAAGCCAGACGGGGAACCATTTGCAAAAGCCGGTCATTCGCTCGCGGCCTTCGTGGTGGCCATCATGGATAGGGTCGTCGCGCGGCTGTTCCATCGGGGCCGTTCGATTCGCGGTGGGTAACTCGACAGCGTGTCCCGCGCCACACAAGATAGTGGCATCGGCAGTCGCCCCGAGGGCATCCGCACGCAGTCGAGGATCAGTTGGAAGCCAAGCCCTCGCAAGGAGACGCCTGCCGTTGACCCCTTTTCGCGACCCTCTCCGTCAGATCGCGGTCAATGACCTACGGAAGACCACCGGTTCGGCAGCGGCTTTGGGCCAAGCAGGTGCATCTGCCGCTGGCGGAGCACAGTTTGGCGAGCAGCAAGACTCGTCTGCGAATGGATAACCGCGCGAAATTCCGAGGCTGGATTATGCATACCCTCAGCGTCTTTCGACGCCTCTGCGGACGAACGGCAATGATACTTTCGCTTGTCGTGTGGTCGAGCCGAGTTCAAGCAGAGGAAGCGCCGAAGTGGACTGGCGACGGCGAGCTTCGGCTCATCGTGGATGTTGCCCCACTCGTTCTTGACGGTGTTGAACAGAAAGATCTCGTTGCATCCTACCAGCTTGATTTTGATCAATTGCTGGCGGATCAGGGCATGACCGGAGGGGTTAGCCTGTCCTCATTGCAGGTCCATCAGATCGATATGAAAACCGGCGACGCGGTGAGGTTTTCCGGATTCGAGGGATCTCGCAGTCCGTTCGATCGTCCATGCCGGTTCGATGATGACGCGTTGCCGAAAGAGTATCCAGATCGAGTCGGATATGCTTCGGAGACGGTTGCTGGTCGGGTTCCCACCGTTCTCCGGACACGGGGCGCGCGCCTCTTCGGCCGGGAGGTGCTTCCGACGACCGGTCGGATCGTTTGGGTTCACACTCAGCGAGGGCGAGAACATTCGCGTTATGCCATCTACGTCCGAATTCAGCCGTCGAAAACTTGGCAGGTATCTCCCGCGCCATGGATTGGTGACGCCGACGCGCTAAGAAGACCCTCAGGCCAACCAATAGGAAGCGGTTTTTCAAATTTCGCCGTTACGGCGGGCGATCTTCGAGGAATTGGACGCTTTGATTTACTTGCCGGCACCGGAAAAGGAGATCTGATGTGGTTCCCCAATCACGGATTACCCGGCAAGCCCGAATTCCGCGGTTGTCGCATCCCGATAGATGAGCAGGGGCCAATTGACACCGGCTGGTACGCCGCTCCGTACATTTTTGATTGGGACAACGATGGCTTGGCCGACATGCTCGTCGGTACGAGTTCAAACGTGATTCTTTGGTGGAAAAACGCAGGGCCACCGGACGCGCCGGAGTTTCGTTATCGCGGATTTGTGACCGCCGATGATCAGCGACTGGAGGTGCCGACTCAGCCTGTCGTGGGCGACCCAGCCGGGATCTTTAAGCAGGACTATTACAATCAACCTTGGGTGGGGGATTGGGACGGCGACGGCGTTCCGGACATTCTAACGGGCGGCTATACGACGGGCCGTATCTACTTCTATCGCGGCGTGGGTCGCCATGCCGACGGGACTCCCCAGCTTCAGTACGTCGGACCTCTTGAAGCCGACGGTGCCGTGCTGAATACGATTTGGAGCGCCGCGCCATGCGCCTACGACTTTGATCGCGACGGCCTCAAGGATTTGGTGACAGGGTCGTGGTTCTGGTCGGGCATCCATCGCGAGCAACAGGCGGGTGAAGCGGAATATCTCATGTACTTCCGCAATGTCGGCAAGCCAGGAAAGCCAGAACTCCGCCGCGAACCGTTGCCGCGCACCGGTCCGTTTCCGCGAGGAGTCATCGCTCGTCCATCCGTGGTGGACTGGAATGCCGATGATTTGCCAGATCTGCTGGTCAGCGACGATAGCGGGAAAGTCTATGCCTTCGTTAATGTGGGAAGTGCCCGTGAACCACGGTGGGCCATGACGGACCAGTCGATCACAATCCCTTGGGGCTTCGCCACGGATGTCGATTTGAGCGCTCCTTCGGCGCTGTTTCCCGGCCATGACCGTCCGATATTCTTGGAGGGCACGACCTTTCATTCCGTGAAGGGCTCCGCCTATTCACCTGAAATGGTCCGGCTCGGTCGAGCAACGGTGAACGGCAAACCGATTGACCATCCGGGGCCGGGATACGGCGACCCCTATTACTACACTACGCTCAACGATTGGGATCGTGACGGCAACCCCGATCTTTTTTGGGGCACGCAGCAGGGGAACATTTATTGGCACCGGAACGCAGGTGGTCGTAATCCTTTTGAATTCGCCGAAGGCGTCCTGTTAAGACTAACCAGCGGCGATCCGTTGCGCGTGGGCCCTTCGGTGGTCGATTCACCCGAGAAAGCGGCTGATTTCACGATTTTGCAGGGGTCTAGAATTGTATTTACGGTTCAGGATTTCGACGGAGACAAAATCGCCGATTTGATTGTCAGCGACACCTATGGCAAGGTTTGGATGTTCCGCAACACTCAAACCGCAGGGGTCGACACCCTTGAGCCTCCCATCCTGCTCGCCACCATGCCCTCGAGGACCATCTCCCTGTTGACCGTCGACTGGGACCAGGACGGCAGGGAAGACCTGCTAGCCGAAGGAACATCCACACAACCCGGCCTTCTGTTTGTGAATGAATCCCAGACTGGTCAGCCTCGGCTGTCGCAGCCGAAGCGTCCGTTTGAACTGCCGTATCTGTTTTGGGATCCAAAGTTCGGAGTGCTCGATTGGACCGGCGCAGGCGAGCAAGATTTGATGGTTCGGAGCGAAGGCTACATGTTCTATGTCAAGCATTCCTTTCTCTCACACGGCAACCGACCGGCCAGACTTATCAACATCGCGCGCAAGTAAGGTGCTGTTGTGGGGACAGAAGAGGGGCGGAACGACGGGCCGTCGAAAGCTTTCACGGAAAGGATGAGTCAACCAAAAACAGCACCGAGGGTGGGACGTTTGATAGCCCAGGGTGGAGCGAAGCGCAACCCTGGGTCATGCTCAACGCTGCGCTAACTGTGCCGTTCTCCAGTCGGAAAGCCGAACTCGTTGACGTATCCCGCCGCCATGCTTCGATCTCCGGCTCAGCGCATCTGCTCGCGCGTCGCGGGAGGCGCCTCAGGAAGCGCTTTTTCGTAGCGGCCAACACCGCCTGCTTGCCGGTAAATCGCTGCCATCGGTCGACGATGACGTCCGCGTAGAGTGGTCCAGCTCCATCAAAAAGGATCGCCGGTTGGTCTGCTCGGCGGCGATTAAGGTTGATCCGCTGCCCCCAAACAGGTCTAGGACGTTTTCGCCGGTGCGACAGCTGGCACTTGGCCGCCGGCCCTTCTTCGACCATCCCCCGAGCCTGCACCTCGGCCGCAACCCTCAACACGCCGATCCCGAGGACAATTCTACGACTCGGGGCCGCGCGGCTACACGGAGTACCTGACTCTCGACGGCCAGGTCGCGACTCCTGATGAGATGTCCCTCGCTGTGGCGTGAAGCCGAGCCCGGCCGGCGTCGGTCACATCGTCCGAGCATCTCAGAGCTACGTCCTGGCATGCCTCGCCGTGCACCACCAAAGCTCGGCGACAACCCGGCCAGCGCGCTCAGGATTGCGCGTCCTGAGCGCGCAAGCGACCGGCCCCAAACTGCTTCGGACCGATACAACGAAGCAGATCAGTGCAGCCTAGCCAACCGAGCCCGACGCACCGCCGCAGTTTAGACGAGTCTCGAAACTCTCGGGCTAATGGCGAGTCGGGTTTTGCTCCGTCAAACCGTCGGGGCCTCGCGAACGCAGGCGACATTTTCCGGGCCCAAAGGAGCTCACGCTGCCCAAGTCGATAGTCGGTTGTGACCATATATATAGGGCGCCGTGATAAATCGGTTTTGGGGACGAAAATCGGCGGACGTATCTACAAACCTGTGGGGCCGGGCTTGGGGGGGCGCTACCGGGGAGGACCTCGCGCGCGGAGCCAGCCGATCCTTGCTCCTCGCGCGCGGAACCTCGCGGTCCATATTCTGAGCGCTTGCTCGTCATACGGTGGAGTAGCTCCTGGAGCATGGGGATAGTACATCGAGCCTGGTTGTCGCGCTGATGGGGCGCGCCAGGCTGCGCCGGTCGCATCGTCGCGAAGTGTTCAAGACTTCGTTGCGAGTTCTGTTTTGAGACTCGCAGTCCCAGGTTGAAACGTTCGACCGTCGGGTCGTGAGGCATCGACACCTGCCGCAAAAAGTTTTTTCACCAGTCCGCGCACGCACGCACGCGATTCATCTAAGTGCGACGAAAAACCGCGCGGCAAGACTTGGCACGCATCGTGCAAACTGGCCGCGGCAGAATCGGCCGATGGTCGGCCGGTGAAACAAAAACGGCCGGGCAAGTGTTTGCACCACTCGCCCAGCCTCAGACACGGAAAGGTAAGTTTCCATGTCCAACGTCTATGCTATCGTCACCGATCGCATCGTCAAACAGTTAGAGCAAGGGGTTGTCCCCTGGCGCAAGCCCTGGGGCGGAGGAGATCGCGCTCCTCGCAACGCTTGCACAAGGCGCGAGTACCGCGGCGTGAACGTGTTCCTGCTCTCCGCCGCGGGTTATGACTCGCCCTACTGGCTCACCTATCGGCAAGCCGACATGTGGGGCGGGCACGTCAAAAAGGGCGAGCACGGGTTCCCCGTCGTGTTCTGGTCCATCAAGGACGGCATCGACGAAGAGACGGGCGAAGCGCGGAAGCTCTTCATCCTGCGTTACTACACGGCGTTCAACGTGGAGCAATGCGAGGGCCTTCCCAGCGCGTTGCTGGAGACGCCCGGCCCCCAACGCTCGATTTCAAACCGATCGAGCGTTGTGAGGCAATCCTGGCGGGTTTACCGGCCAATCGGCCGACCATCGGGCACGGTGGGCCGCAAGCGTTCTACCGGCCTTCTGACGATCCAGTTTGCCAATTGCCCCGACAGTCGTGCGTTTCTCTTTGAAGGCGGACCGGGGGTGGGTAAGACTTCCACCGCGCTCGCCTTGGCCGCAGACATTGGCGCAACGGACACGATGAGCGGTTTGCGAGTCATACCGGCCAGTGAGCTGAGCATCGACGTAGCCCGCGAGTTGTTCGACGTAGCGCTGCGGATGCGCCCGATGATGGGTTCTTGGCAAGTGGTTCTCATCGAAGAATTGGAGCACTTGAGCGCCCAATGCACCCGATTCTTAAAAGTCTCGTTGGACGATACCCGTCGGCCACCGCGTTGCATCGTGATTGCGACCAGCAACGATGCGTCCGGTATCGACAAGGCGCTGCGGCAGCGGTTTGATTTTTACAGGTTCTCGGCCGGTCGGACGTTCGCGGCCGACTGTGCCCAGCGAATCCTGGAAGTCTGGCGCCAGGAAACTGGGCAGGAGAAACTGCCTGCTGGCGCATCGTCGTGGGGATGGGACGGGGAGGAGTTTTCGCTTCGCCTCGCGTTCAACGCGCTCGAGCGATCCGCTCGCCTTGCCATGTCGGCCGCGCCGCAGGGGGTGGCCGCATGAAAACGCGAACCGCTATCACGCAGGGGTACACCCTCGTGGCCTTCTCCGAAAAGCCGGCCGCGGACATTCTCGCCGCGGTCAAGGCGAACGGTTTCCGGTGGAACCCTGGCGACCAGCGCTGGGAACGGCGCACACGGGTAGGCGACGCGGATTTCCTGGCGTGGCTCGATCGCAAGTTGAACCCAGATCGGCCGGATGGCCCATGCTGGAATTGCCGGCAGCCGGGCCGCTTCCGAAGCTTCGGCGCGGCGACGCCCGTGCTTTGCGAAAAGTGCTTCGCAATCGAGCGCGAGCAGCGCGACACGAGAGGGGGTGCAGCATGAAAACACGAGACAACGGCTGTTTCTACTCCGTATCCGTCTCAGCCCGCGAGGTTGAGGACTTCAATCGGCGGTGGCCATGCTCCACCCTTCGTGGTCGACAGTGGTTCCAATTCGACAAACGCAACGGCGACTTGGTAGATCGCAAAGGCCGGGGAGACGGGCCGGAAGCGTTGGCAATGGCGGAAGATGCCCGGCGCTACGGGGCGAAAAAACACGGGCGGGAAGGGGGTGCCCGGTGAGCACGGACCTTGACCCCGACTTGGAGTGCTTGCTCGACGTCACCGAAGACGCCTTTCCGCGGCGCCCCAATGAGCCGATGAGCCTCTGGCTACGCCGGGCGTTCTGTGAGGGCTACCTGAACCGCAACGAGCTGGACGCCTTGCTCGCGTTCTGTACGTCGGAAGTAGCGGACGACTCGACAGCCGAACCCGACGACGAAGACGCGCCAGCAAGCGAGCCATTCGCTCTGGCGAACGACAAGCCGCGGCCCGCCCCCTGGAAACCTGAACCGGCTGAGCGGAAACGACAGCGCACGCTGCTATCCGGGCTCGATTGCCTGCCCGGCCAGGGCGACTTGTTCGCCGTCGACGGCGAGGGCGATTGACGCTCGCCGATGACGCGCCGTCGGGCAGGGACGGCGCAGACTCGGCCGGCGTCGAAAAGTGTAAAGCGTCAATCCTCGTCGAAATGGCGACCATCGCGAACCGACTTACGATCGCTGCCGAGTGTCAGGCGTCGAGTAAAGATCACCCCTTACAGCTTCGAGGGACCGATGGAAAAGCACATCGCGATTTACGTCCGCGTCAGCAGCAAACAACAGGACCAGCGCTCCCAGCTACCGGACCTGGAGCGTTGGGCAGCCGGCCGGACCGACCCGGTTGTCTGGTATCGCGACACCTTCACCGGCAAGACGATGAACCGACCGGGCTGGGCCAAGCTGCAGAAGGCGATCGATACCGGCCACGTGGCCGCGGTCGTTTGCTGGCGACTGGACCGCTTAGGCCGGACCGCCAGGGGGCTGAGTGCCTTGTTTGCCGATTTGCTCGAGCGCGGCGTCGGCCTAATCAGCCTGCGGGAGGGGATCGACCTGGGCACACCGGCGGGCCGATTGATGGCTCACGTCTTGGCCAGCGCTGCCCAGTACGAAACTGAGCTGCGCGCCGAACGCGTGCTGGCCGGCCAAGCTGCCGCCCGTGCACAAGGCAAAAAGTGGGGCGGATCGAAGAAGGGCCGACGGCTCACGGTGAAACCAGAGCAAGTCGAGACGATACGGCGAATGGCGGCCGAGGGCCAACCGGTCGCCGGAATGGCGCGGGCCACGGGCCTTAGCCGACCGACGATCTACCGGGTGCTGGCGGAGGAATCTGGCGCCGATCGCCGACGCGACCCGGCACCGACAGCCGTTACCGGCGAGTGATACTCGCACCAACTTCTTTCAAGGGCAAGGAACATCCAATGTCCCGCAACGCAATGGTTTGGCTCGTCCTGATCTACTTTGCCGGCCTGATGGTCGCTGCCCACTATTGGGAAAAACTTAGGAGGTGATGCGGATGCCTTACGGGCTGCGTGGGGAACCCGTCAGGCCACGATAGCAGAGTTTGATGACCCAAGAAACGAACCCGATCACTAAAACAAAAGTGGCAGCGCCGACTGTGCTTGCTGCCACAATTGACCATGCGACACCTCGTTCGTGGTCCGTGTGACCAGGGCCGAAAAGGTAGTCGTAAAAGGCAAATGTGGAAACAGCGGCGGCGCCTGCGCCCATAATCAAAGCGCCAATCAGCGACGCGATGAGGTGCCGGCGGGTGAACGGTGTCTTGGGCACGGAATTCGAGCTCCGAGGTAACCCAATCGGGTCAATGGGATTGATTGTGGGCTTCCCGTTTGCGGCTGGCAAGCACTCACGGGACAGTGACCTGGTGCGCCGTCGGACTGACGCGCACCAAGGTGGCGGCGATCGCCAGGGCGTTCCGCTTCGGCACCGGACACGGGCAGGGTAAAACATCCCCAAAGGGCACCCTATGAAAACCATCTCGGTTCACTGCCACGAATGTGGCGAGCACTTCTTCGTTGAGCTAGCCGGCGATCCTCAAGAGCCGGAGTTTTGCAGCGACATCGTTGCGGAACGCGAGGAGTGCCCACACTGCGGCACGATTCAAGAGGTCACCGGCGGCTGGGTGGAGGGTAAGAACGGGATGCAGTATTTTGGGCAGCCGGTTGGCGAGGACGAAGACGACGGCGAGTGAGTAGGTTGACACGCTGATCGTCTCTGCCCCCCGCGCGCGCCCGAAGATCCCGCATCCAGCGGTTCTCGACTCGCCAGAGCCAACGCGGAATGGTCGCAGTCGTTCAGCGCGGCAGATTGAAATACTCGTCGCTTGAGAGGAAGGTGAGTCCGGCTAGTTCCAACGTCAGGCTACCATTCTCCAACTGGCTCACCCACCACTGCTGGTTCGCGCTGTCGGGCACTCGCCGCAGAAGCACGGAGTAGAGTTCGTCGACAAGGCGCGTCGTCGCGTCAGGGCTGTTGATGAAGGTCGAGGCTATCTGGGCGCGGGTCATCCCGGCGGCCAACTGGCCTTGCCAATAGCTGAGTCCCGCGTTGTCGGCGGGCCGGAGAGCGATGTCATCATAGAGGGCATCCACGAAATCAAGATCGCTGGCGTGTTCTTGCGAATACTCCGGCGAGCTGACCAGGGCCTCGACTACTCCCTTTTCACCCAACACGGGAAACAACCCCAGCCAGTACGCCACGCCCGACGCATCGGCAGACCGGTTCAAAAACTCATGATAGTACTCGTCGATTTCCAGCTCGCGGTGTTCGACGGAATCCCAAATCTGTTGGACCACCTCGCTGCGCGAGAGACCGGCAGACAATTGCTGTTGCCAATAGGCCAGCCCTGTCGCTTCGACTGCGCGGTCCAGCACGTTGACGTAGACCGAATTGATAAACGACGCGTCCGCACCGGACGGCTGCGCTCCGCCAGCCGCGCCGACGAAGAGCGGCAAGATCGTGCTGGTCAGAACGTCGCCTAGATCGGCGGTCGCAACTTCGCCGCTCGGCACGTTTACGGTTACTGCTGGCGGCGTTGTGGTCACACCCAGCGAGGGCAACACCGTATAAGTGCCGGGAGCCAGTCCAGTGAACGAAAAGTCGCCGTTGGCATCCGTGGTCGTCGAAGGATTGGTCGAGTCGGGCACGCCGGTCCCGTCGAGGTCGAGGAAGACCGTCATGCCGGCCAGACCTCTTTCACCGGTGTCCTGTCGTCCGTTGAGGTTAACGTCATCGAACACGGTGCCGCGAATCTCGCCGGGAGTGAAGGGAGAATATTCTCCCAAATCGACGCCAGATATCGTCGAGCCGGCGGTGACAGTGACCACGTGAACTGGGGTGGTGGCGCTCGATTCGGCAGGCAGGATTTCCAGCACCGTGTAAGTCCCGGGACCGAGGCCCGTGAAAGAGAAGTTGCCGTTGGCGTCGGTGACAGTCGACGGATTGGAAGAATCGGGCACTCCACTGCTGTCTGCATTCACGAATACGGTACGGCCCGCGAGTCCCGACTCGCCGGGATCGAGCCGGCCGTTGCGGTTGGCGTCATCGAAGACAGCGCCGTCGATGCTGTCGAGTGTGATAGAGTTGATACGCGCGAGCTGGTTGTTGGAACCGAGTGGGAGCTGGTTGAAGGGGCTGTTGGCATTGTTCGGGTCGGCTTGGATCGTCGAAAGGGCGGCGATCCTATTGACGACCTGCATTCCGTTGCCCAGAACCTTGCCGAACACGGCATAGCCCGGACCGTTGTTGTTGCTGGCATCCAACGCGCTCGAATTGTCAATGTCGTTGATGAAGAACTCGTCGGTCGCGGTATTGGGACTGCTGCTACGCACCATGGCCACGGTGCCGGCGGCGTTGGCCAGGTTGTATTCGAGCGGAATCGGCGCGTTTGTCGGAATGGTCTGAAACTGCGAGACGCTCGTGTAAGCTGTGCTGGCCGATGTGAATCCGCCCGTCTGAATAATTCCGATGTCGTTGGGATTGAGGGCCGAGGGCTGTTCCGACCGGTGGAAGATGGTGTCGGTGTAAGCGCCGCTCGTCACGTAACTGAGAAAGTTGGCCACCGTCTGGGGAGCGGCTCCCGGAAGCAGCTCGATCTGGAAGTCGCCGTAGTTGGTGTCAACCGTGACGATCGGGTCTCCACTCAAGGCCCAGCGCGCCTCGAGCTGCTCGGGCAACGAAACCAACCGCCGTTGCCCGCGGTGACCGGCATAGCGATTTTTCCGTCCCTGATGCGATTGAAAAAAGGGGGGGAAAGAAGGACGCGCAAGACCTGCCCAAGACATCGAACTGCTCCCACGTTATTCGACTTGCCAGTGCTATTAGAATCAGCGGTTCCGTTGTCCGCAACAAAAAATCAACGGCATTGCACATGCCGGCTTTTGGGCAGCTTGAACAAGGGTCGACGGCGGACGGTCAAGCCCGAACAGATTGCCGTGGTGCGTCGCATGCACTGACGTCAGCCCAAGCGCATAGGGTTTGGGGCTTTACCTTCCCGTCCGATCCGTGGGGCGATAGCCTAACGGCATGGACGACTCTGGCTTTCAGTTCAATTTGAGGTCGGTCTTCGTTGTGACGGCGTTGACGGCCGCCGTCCTTGGCATTGGCCACTACCTGACGAGCAGAGAGGCGACGCTTCTCGCGTTGTGGGTTCTTCTGCCCGGCCTGGCATTCGCTTCTTTCGCCCTGTACATCCAGCTTGGCTCGATGGTCCGCTCGGTCCTTCGTTGGCTGTGTCGCCGACCTCCGGAGCCCCGCCCATGAGCCGCCGCTGGTTCCAGTTCTCGTTGCGAGGCTGCCTGGTCGCCATGACGGTGTTTGCCGTTTGGTTGGGCTGGAAGGTCGAAGGGGCGCGAAGATATCGTGAGGCCATCCGCGCAATCGAGGCGGTCGGTGGCGGCTATGTGGCTCGCCTCGACCGATCGAAGGCATTCCTGGCGACGGCGAAGAGGCTCGGCTATGACGAGAAAACGTTCTATGACGTGCGTGGACTGGGATTCGGACAGAACGAATACGGCTACGATCCGAAGGAGCCGGTCGGGGATGAAACATTGGGTTCTCTGGCAGAGCACATTGCCTTGTTCACCAACATGGAGACGCTTGAACTTAGCGACCCAGCCATTACAAATCGCGGGATCGCTGCTCTCCCGCCGCTGCCGAACGTGACGACGATTTACCTCCGGGGGACGGGCGTCTCCGATGGGCTTGATCACGCGCTTCAGCGATTTCCGGGATTAACAAAGCTCGTCCTGACCGGGACGGGCGTGACGGCGGCTGGCATCGACGAAATCCGTCGGCGCTTTCCCGATTGCACAATTGAGCGTTAACGCCCCCGAGGGGACGGTTAGGGGGCTTGCTTGTGCCTCCCATTCTCTCGTGGCCTTTGGGGTGTGGTGATTCGTGGATCCGCCCCATTCTACGGCCGAACCGCGTCTTGTGCCTGCGTTTGCGTCACACGGGCCGCCACCGTGATAAAACCTGTTCTTCTGCGCTGGCCGGGCGACCGCGACCTGTCATCAGGCCAAAATCTCGGGGGAGCGGCTCCGGACGACCACACGGCCAAATTGGCAACTGGCTTGCACAAGCTAAAACAACGCAAAACCTGCCGCGGACAAGACTTGGCAGCTTTTGCTGCGCGACGTCACGAGCCGCGAATTGTAACGAGCTGGTGGTGTTGCAGTTGGGTGACTCGGTGGCGGGCGAAGGGAGCGGTGGACCTTCCTCAGCCCGTTTCAAAGCTCCCCCATTCCGGTCCTCAGCCTGCTTGTCACCACGTGGACCAAATCTGCGCGTCTCCGTTAGCCGACCGTGGACGTGGACGTGGTACGTGGACCAGTGGCCCCTATATAGGGCCACGTTGGTCCACCACGTCCCCTACGTGTTTTGGTCCGCCTGTTGGTCCACGTTGTTCCGCGTTGGTCCGCCTTTGCCTTTGAGCCGGTATCCGTCGCAGGGATTACCTTTCTTATTGATCTCCTCCTGCTCGACTTCGCCCCGTTTGAGGAGTGTCCTTATCGCCCCTCCGAAGTTGCTGGGGTTCAGCCCGGACAGACGCCGTAGCTTCCGCCCGCTCTCGAAACCGTCGCAAAGATTCATGGCATCGCGCAGCTTGCGTACGTGGTCCTCTTCGGTCCGCTCGCGCTGCTTCGCCTTGTTGTTCTCCTTGCGGTTCTCACGTTCGCGGCGGGTGTCGTTGACGTGCTGGAGTTTTGCCTCCCACTTCGTCCGGCGCCCTTTGGCATCGAGCTCCCCCTCGGTGACGTGCAGGCCGTGTAACCCGGCATGGCCGGCACTCCCCCCGGTCCGCATCCAGAGGCAGTGCTGGCCGGTTTCCTCGTCCCAATCCTGAGTCTGAGCGAGCAAAATCCAGAAACGCATCCATTCCGCGAACCCGGACATGCTGATCTCCGCCAGGTCGGGCGGGTCAAACCTGCCGACGTCCTTCGCCCGGCCCTTTATGTTGTGGTTTAGGAGGATAATCGCGCACCCTGTCCGCTGAATGAGAGTGGTAACCGGCTCCAGCGCTTTGCCCATTTTGAAGACGTTGCTGGCGCTGTCCCCCACGTCGGCGAAGGCCAGATAGGTCGGATCGATCCCCACGCACTTCCAGCCGTACTTCTCGATGTTGCGTTCCATCAAATCGAGGTGCCGATCGTCGGTCATCCGAGCGCGGAGCGTGGTCAAATCCGGCCCCATACTGGTGTCGAGACCCTTGGCTGCGGTTATGCGCCTGGCGATTGCGATAATGCTCGCCGCGCCGCTTTCGCTGGTCATCAGGCCGCACGGCACGGCCTTGGGCACCTTGAACTGCCCTAGGAACGGTGTCCCAGTGGCCATCGAAATGAACAAGTCCATAGCGATGGATAGTCGGAGCCAACATTCCAGCGATACCGCCGCAATCGCTTCGTCGCCCAGACCACGATCGATGTGGATGTAAGATCCGGGGTGAATGGGCTGCATCACGGGCTCGTCGACGCGCTGCGTGAACAACACCGCATCCGCACCGGGACCGTCGACGTCTCCAGCAAGGCGACATACCTGGAACTCATACGGATGCGTCGCGCTGACATAAAAGCGGACCGTCTCCCCCGCCGCTGCGCTGGCTCGATCAGCGTATGCATGGATGCCCTCGAGTGGCAGCGGGCGAACCGCTGGAAGGCTGCCTGGCAGGGAGGTCCCCCTGCTGTCGCCTCTGAGGGCGCCTTCATCGGTTCCGAGCATGGCGCCGGCGGTGAGGGCGACGC
>DASZPH010000078.1:0-1592 GCA_035550375.1 Pirellulales bacterium
ACGGCCGGCAAGAAGTAGTGCCTCTTCAGTACGACCGGCGTTGGACTGCCGGTTGAGACCAAAAAAGCCCGCTACGTCGTTGCTTTAAGCCGCTGTCCTTCGAAGCGTCCGGGATCTACCCGGCGGTTCGCCCTCGGACAAATGCTGCGACCACAGGCACGTGCGAATTTGGGCAAGGGCGTACGTATTCTCGAAAGATTGCGGAATCAAGAATGAAGTTGGGCTCCGCGGAAGAATCTTTTGGCCGCGGAGCCCGCTCCGATTTCGTCGCCGGCCGCGACCGCTCGGCGACTACGCCGACCTTCGCGCGGCGCGGTCGGCGCTGATGTCGAGGTCAAGCACCTCGCCGGTCTCCAGCAGCGTCTTGAGGCCGGAAAGGATTTGCGGCCAGCCGCCTGAAACCGCCGCGATGGTCTTGGAATTGTCCATCTCGGCCTCGTGCACGACCTGAAGCTTGGTCTGTCCGCCGTACTCCGAGATGTCGAAGGTGCAGCGGGTATAGCCCTCGTGCTTCATCGACGGCAGCTCGTTCCGCCACTTGAGCACCAGCCGATTGGGCGGGTCGATTTCCAGCACTTCGCCGCTGTCGGTGATGCTGCCGTCCGGGTGAACCATCTTCCAAGGCGAGCCGGCCTTCCAGGCGCTCTCCATGGTCACGCCGAAGAAGTAGCGCTTGGTGAACGCCGGGTTGAGGAGAGCCTCCCAAAGCGCCTTCGGGGTCGTGCGGATATAGGTGACGTAGATGAACTTGCTGCTCATGGCGCCTGGGACTCCAGGGCTTTCTTCAGACCCGCCAGGATCGCCGGCCAGCCGTTCTTCAGCGATTCGGCCGCGGCACTGCCTTCTTCGAACTCGTCGTGGACCAGCGTCAGCTTGGAGCCGGCACCGTCGGGTTCGATCGTGAAGGTTACGCGCGAGTCCTTCTCCTTGGCCATTTCGCCCCACGCGATATGCCAGGAAAAAGCGAGCGTGCGTGGCTTGTCGGCGACGAGAACCCTGCCGGTGTCTGGCGCGCCCATGCCCGGGCCCTTAACGAAGGTGATTGGCGAGCCGACTTTCCAGTCGGACTCCACCCGCGTGCCGTACCAGTAGCGTTGGGTGAACTCCGGGTCGGTGAGGGCCTGCCAGACTTTCTCCGGCGGTGCGGCAATGTTGTTGACGTACACGAGACTGGGTTTCGTCATTTTTCCTTCTCCTCAAGGGCTCGCTTCAGGTCGGCCAGGGCCGCCACGCGCGCCTGTTCGTATTTGCCGATCCACCGGTCGTAGATCTCTCCGATCGGGGCGGGGTTCAGGTAGTGCAGCTTCTCGCGGCCCCGCCTGACGGACGTGACCAGGTTGGCGGCTTCGAGCACCGCGAGGTGCTTGGTCACCGCCTGGCGGCTCATGTCGAGGCGTTCGCACAGCTCGCCCAGCGTTTGCCCATTGCCGGCGCGAAGCCGGTCGAGCAATTCGCGGCGGGTCGGGTCGGCCAGCGCCTTGAACACGTCGTCCATGTCCATTGGCGGCGATAATAGGCAACCATTTGGTTGCATGTCAAGCGGGGGATTTTCGGTTAGAAGCAGCGCCCCGTAATGAGCTGTCCCGTGAGGC
>DASZPH010000079.1:0-5840 GCA_035550375.1 Pirellulales bacterium
TTCGTGGAAACGATGCTTACCGCCATTGAAACCTGCCGCCAGCAAAACCGTAGCGCCTTGGACTTCGTCACCCAAGCCGTCACCGCTCATTTCGCTGGCCAAAACGTCCCGTCTCTGCTCCCCAGGCTGTGACCGGTTACGGCGAAGGTAACTGAATGCCAGGTCAGGACGGCCCCCGCGTGAAACGACCGCTGCTATGGAGGGCTGCTCAGCCGCGGCGATCAGGGCGGCCGCCGCGCCGGTGCTGGCACCGAAGTAGCCCAATGGCAGCTCGCACGTCTCCGGATCAGACCTCAACCACGCGGCCGCACCCTGCAAGCGGGTTGCCAGCAGCCGGACGTCAAAAACCTTCCGGCGGTCTTCGGCTTCGTCCTCTTCCAGCAAGTCGATCAATAGAGTCGCCATGCCAGCGGATTGCAGCGATCTAGCTACAAATTGATTGCGTGGGCTCAGGCGACCGCTGCCACTGCCGTGCGCGAACAGGACCACTCCGCTCGCCTCAGCAGGTATGCCGAGGATGCCTTTCAACGTTCGTTTGGTGACCTCGACCTGCACGTTCCGCTCGACCGGCCGGCCAGTTACGTTTAGGACCATTGGATTCTCCTTCGTGCACGACACGCTGTGATTAACCCCAGAGCTCTTGAAGGCTTCCCGGGAGTGCGGCTTGCAAAGCGCGGATCTCGCCATTGGTTAGGTGTTTCTTGAGCAGCCACAACACTTCTTGGGCGACCTGCCTCTCGTCGATCCTGCCGTCGAGCTGTATTTCGTCGGCCACATCGCGCAAGAAGTCGTCCAACTTTCGTTTATTCGTCGGTTTCCCAGCGGGGTGCCAGCCTTCGTAGTAAAAGCCGCGCACGAGCATGGGGAGCTGGGCGCCAAAGGCGGCCACAGCTTCAACCCCGAGACGTTCTCGGACGGCGTGCAGTACCGCGCGCAGGGCGATGTATGCCTGGTGCCGGTCTTCCCAGCCCAGATTGGCCGCCAGTTCGGCAATCCACGTGTTCGTCGTGCGGAACGTGGTATCAAATCCTGCGGTCGCCGAGTCGTTCATTCGACAGCCTCCGGTTGGCACCTGGGATCGGTGACCTGCAGCCCGTCGCAAGCGGCATACCAGAGCTTCGCCACGTCCAACAGACGCGAGAACGTGCGATCGTCAGCCTGGAGAGCGCGAGGCGTCAGGATTTGTTTGTGTTTCTACCGTGCGGAATCGCGCGCCCAACGAGCTGCCGCGAGGCTCATAGCTTGCAAGCGCCCGGGTCGCAACTCGCAAAGTGTTCCAGGCTGTCGATGCTCTCTTCTGCGCCGAGCGACAAGGGCTGTGTCGCCTGGCTGCCATAGCGGTAGACCGTGATGCCTTTCAGGCCGGCCCGCCAGGCCCGGAGATAGATGTCCGCAACTTGCTGGGGAGTACAGTCGTGGGGCAGGTTGATGGTCTTCGATACCGCATTGTCGACGTGTTTCTGAAACGCCGTTTGAATGCGCAAATGGTCGACTGGCGAGATTTCAAGCGCCGTGCGGAACAAGTCGCGGGTCGAAGGTGGGAGATCGGGAAACTCCGCCAGCGATCCATGCGCCGCTAGGTATTCGGTGAGCTCGGGCGAATCGAGGTCAAGACGGCTGGCGTGTCGAGAGAAAAGGGGATTTTGCTCCAGCAAGGTCTGGCCGCCGATCGCCTCCCGCCGGTAGACCAGGCCGAACAGTGGCTCGATGCTGGCCGATGTTCCCGCCAGAATGCTGATTGTGCCCGTGGGCGCGACGGAGGTGCGCGTGGCGTGGCGCACGCGGCGACCTGATTGCGCATCGCGGCTTTGCTCCCAGTTGGGGAACACGCCCCGCTCGTCGGCCAACTGCTCCGAAGCCGCCAGCGCCTGTTCTGCGATCCAGCCCATCAATTCTTCTGCGATCGTCGCGGCTCGCTCGGACGCGTAGGGAATGCCCAAGAGAATCAGCAACTCGGCGAAGCCCATCACGCCGAGACCGATTTTGCGGTTGGCACGGGTCATAGCCGCGATTTGCGGAGCCGGCCAGCACGCTTGTTCGATGACGTTATCCAGAAACCTGACCGCAAGTCGGGTCGTATCCGCGAGTTTCGTCCAGTCGATCGTCGCGCCGGTCGGTGACAAGCGTGCCATGTGGCTCAGGTTGATCGATCCGAGGTTACACGACTCGTAAGGCAAGAGCGGCACTTCGCCGCAGGGATTGGTCGCCTCGATCGGAGCCAAAGCCGCCAGTGGATTGGCCCGATTGATCGCGTCGAGGAAGATCAGACCGGGGTCTCCCGTTTCCCAGGCGGCCTGGGCAATGCTCGCGAACAGCTCGCCGGCGTCCAGGGTTCGGGTCACCTCTCCGGTGCGAGGGTGCCGTAAAGCGTACGCGTCACCTGTCGCCGCGGCTTGCATGAAGGAGTCGGTCACCGCGACCGAGAGGTTGAAGTTCCGGAGACTTCGTCGATCGAGCTTGGCCGCAACGAATTGTTCGATGTCGGGATGATCGACGCGCAGGATCCCCATGTTAGCCCCTCGCCGCCGGCCCCCATGACGGATGTTTTCGGTGGCACAATCGAACACGCGCATGAAAGACACCGGCCCCGAAGCCGTGCCGCCGGTTATGCTCACCGGGTCGCCTTGCGGGCGTAGATGGCTAAACGAGAATCCCGTCCCTCCCCCCGATTGCTGCACAAGGGCCATGAGCTTCAGCGAATCGAAGATTCTTTCGAGGCTGTCCTCGACAGGCAGCACGAAGCACGCGCTCAATTGACCGGCCGATGTGCCGGCATTCATCAGCGTGGGCGAATTGGGGAGAAAGTCCAGCTGATCAAGGAGTTCGTAGAACTTTTCCTCCCAAACTTCAGCGTTTTCACCGAACTGCGCTTCCGGCCCGGCGATGGCACGAGCAACTCTTCGGCAGAGCTCGTCGGGATCTTCGACGACGTTACCTCGATCGTCACGCCGCAGATAACGTGCTTCCAGGACCTTGCGCGCGTTGTCACTGAGCTTCATGTTATGCTCCCGCTTGGGGGTGGTGCTCATCCGTGCGCGCCGACGCGCAAAGCCGGGCGGCTTGAAGCTTCGCGAGCGCACCCTGCACTCTCGCAAACGCGAAGTCATGTTGGCCGACAAGGAAGTCGAAGATCTGCTCAACTCTGGGCGGCTTCCATTCCATAGGACAATCGGCCGTATGCGGCGGATCGACAAAGAACTGGTAAATCTTGCGCAGGTCAACTCGGCCGGGGAACCGAAAATGCCGCAGGATGTTTTCCAACGTCCCGTGGTCTTTGACCGCGTTGAGCGCCTTTACGGGACCGACCCCTTTGACGCCCTCATTGTAATCCGTGCCGATCAGTAGCCCGACTAGAATGAGCTGTTCCCTGGTGATGGCCAAGGTTGTCAAAACCTCGTCCAGCTCGATCAGCTCCGGGTCCAGACAAGAAACATCGTTTTGCGCCGGGCGATACCTGTCGGCGGCACCCGCCAGATTGCGAACCAGCCGGGATGAGCCAAACAGCAGGCTGTCGAAGTCTTGCGAAGCGGTCGCAAATACCAGGTTTTGCCGACACATCCAAGAACACTGCGCTTCACCTTCCGAGGGTGCCTGAATCCAAGGCACCCCCATCAGTTCCAAAATCGTCTTCGAGCCGGCCACGATGTCCGCGTCGATGTGAGTTGCCGCTTGAGCGTACCGCAAAGCCGGCTGTCCCATTCGAACCGCGTGCTGCCATTTGCGCTCCGCCGCTTTCCGGGCTTCCCTGCGATCCTCGACCGTTTTTCGTTTGATGTCTGGGTATTTGCCGTTGAAGACATAGACCGGCTGCATGCCGAGCTGAAGAAGATCTGCCGTTCGAAACAGCAGGCCTGAAAGGTGGCTTGTGACGCGTCCTCGTCGATCCTTCAGCGGCTCGCCCGTGATGCTGTCGCGGATAACCGACAGAAAAAAGTAGATCACGTTGAATGCGTCGATCGCGATCTTCTGCCCAGCCAAGGCAACGGTCGGGATTTCTTTTCGAGGAATCAGCTTGGATAGGGCTACTCCCATACTCGTCGCGCACTGGCCGAAGGATGATTGAACGGGCGGTTCCGCACGTTGCGGCGGCCGATTTAGCACGCTCAGTCGTTGCCGTATCGCTCTGACCATGCCGCTCGGGCGGAGAATGGTTCCACTTTTCGCGGCCGGCATCGCCGAACACGTGGCGTTGGTTGGGGATCGCAAAACGCAAGCCAATCGGATTTCGCGACGGTACGGGATTTTCAAATACGGGCAGCGATTCTTCTACTCAATCACGGGAGGTACGCCATGTTCTGGAACCGCGCTGATGCCGGCATCCAGTTGGCCGCGAAGCTAAAGGGACGCACGTTCGACAATCCACTGGTGTTGGCGATCCCCAGGGGCGGCATCGTGACGGGATACGTCTTGGCGAGCGAGCTGCGTGCGGATCTTGACGTGGTGCTGGCGCGTAAACTGCGCGCGCCCGGACAGCCGGAACTGGCGATCGGCGCCATCGCCGAGGATGGGAAGCTCTACCTGAATCGCCATGCGCAAAACTTCATCGACACACTCGATGATTACCTGCCCCAGGAACGTCGGCACCAACTCAGCGACTTCGCCCAGCGCCGCGAACTCTTCCGCGCCGCCCGGCCTCCCGCCCCTATCGCAGGCGCTCCGTGATCGTCACCGATGACGGCATCGCCACGGGCTCGACCATGATTGCTGCGCTGCAGGCAGTGAGGGTACGCAAGCCTGGTGAACTGATGGTCGCTGTTCCGGTCGCTTCCCCGGATCGTCTGGCCGAGGTGCGACGAGGTGGTTTGCCTACTGGCTTCAGAAGGATTCTGGGCTGTCGGCCAGTTTTACGCCGACTTCAGGCAAATCGAGGACGAAGAGGTCGTAGAGACGCTCCGCAAGTTCGCTCCCGCTCTGCAAGAGACGGCGGGCGCGGTCCTTTAGAGTCTGGTCTGCGTTTTGACCGCAAGGAGTATCGGAGGCGCCAATGAACACAGCACACACACCCGTCGCCGAGCAGCAGCCCGATCTATCGAGCTTCAGCGACGAGGATTTGCTGCTGCGCTACCGTGATTCGGGCGACGCCGCCGCGTTCCGTGAACTGCTTCGCCGTTATGAAGGAGAGCTGTTCAGCTACCTCTGTCGCTACCTGCGCGACGAGAGTTTGGCGGAAGAGGTCTTTCAAACCGTGTTCCTGCGTGTACACGAAAAGGCACGGCTCTTCGAGGGAGGCCGCGCCCTTCGACCCTGGATCTACAGCATTGTCACGCACCAGGCAATCGATGCGCTGCGAAAGAGGGGCCGGCGCTCGGCGACGAGCCTCGATACGATCCACGGCGACGCCGAAATGGACGGAACAACGTTGCTCGACATGCTTGAAGATCGCGACGGCAGTCCCGCGAAGCGACTTGAAGAGCACGAAAAAAGCGAGTGGGCGCGGCGGGCGGTGGACGAATTGCCGGAACATCTGCGAGAGGTCGTTCTCTTGATCTACTTCCAAGGCTTAAAATTTCGCAAGGCCGCCGAGATTCTGGGCATACCCCTGGGCACCGCTAAATCGCGAATGCACGAGGCCCTGATGCGGCTGAACGCGGCTTGGAGGCGAAATCATTCGAGGTCCCAAGAGAGCTAGCGCCATGGTCGACAACTTGCTCGGTTATTTGCTCGGGGCACTGGAAGGCGATGAGGTTGAGCAGGTGTCGCGGTAGCCGTTCACAGGGCGGTGAAAAACTGGTCTTCGCGCAATCGGCGATTTGGGCGACACCTTGGGTATGTCGCTCGATGGGATTACCGAGGAACTGATCGCCCGGCAGACGCCGGAGGCACAGGTTATCATTCGGCTG
>DASZPH010000080.1:0-10609 GCA_035550375.1 Pirellulales bacterium
GCGCCCAGCGTCCGCTGAGCCGCGCTGACCGCGTCGTGCTCCGCCTTGGAAAGCCGGATTGCCGGTTCGCTGCCCGCGTTCCCCAATTTCTTACCAGTAAGTAACTTCGCGGCCTCCTGGTGGTCGCCAACCAAGCTAGAAGCTGCCGCGGTTCCTGGCGCGTGATGTACTTCCGTGCCCGGGATTGCGCCTTTTCGAAGATCCTTTGCAAGCCCCACGTCGTGTAGCTTGCCCGTCTGGAGGCACGGCGCATTGTTATGCACCAACACGCCTCCAGCGCCGACGGCATAGGTATGCAAGTCCGCGACCTGGAAATTATATACCTTTGACGCAACTTGTCGACGATCGATCGTTTCGACCTGCGACTGGCGATCCTGCATGAGCAGCAGGACGTCGCCAACCTGCAAGTCGCCTGCATCCACCCATCGACCGGGAACCGTGGCGTGCGGCTCCGACGCGGGAAGGAAAAGGTGGCAGGAACCGTTTTCGTTGACGCCGTGCACGCCTTCGCCTGCGATGTCCCGCCATGGGAAGGCCGGAGCGAGCAACGGAAGCCGGGTTCGTCTACCACGTCTTGAACCGCGGTAACGCGCGGATGAACGTCTTCGACGGCCCTGGCGAGTTTGACGCCTTTGAGAAGGTTCTGGCGGAGGCGGTTGAGCGAAGCGAGACGCGCCTGCTGGCGTATTGCTTGCTGCCAAGCCATTGGCGCCTGCTGGTCTGACCTTTGATTTCAAAGCCGGTGATCCGCTCATTCTGACGCAATCGCATCTGCAGGGCGTCGATCTTTTTTGTGAACAGTTGTTGAGATTCCTCAATCTCTCCATGGCCCAACTGGCCTTTTGCCCAAGGACATAGCCGATCCGGTAGAATATGGCCTTGATTACGGCTACTTTGCGCGCCTTCAACCTGCGTCCGCGATCATGATTTAGCCCCACGGGGGCGCAGCCGAGCGGAAAGCGGCCAAAGGCCGACAAGAAGGCTCGCGTCAGCAAAGCAGTCGGCGGTCGTCGGTATCGGAACGGTCGCGAACGAGTGATTTTGCCCATTGCCCCCGACAATGCGCGGTGAATGAAGGTCCAACTGCTGAAATCGGCGTCCGTCGTGGTCGAGGCCAAGGGAGTCAAGATACTTGCCGACCCATGGTTGGTCGACGGCGAATACTACGGTTCCTGGGCGCATTATCCGCCCTACGAATTCGATCCGGCCATGTTCGCTGACGTGGATTTCATCTACCTGAGCCACATCCATCCCGATCATTTCAGTCGCAAGACGCTGGCTTTGCTGCCTCGAAGCATTCCTGTGCTCGTTCATGCGTATGCCACTACTTTCTTACGCGCCAACGTCGAGGCACTTGGCTTTCGGGCTGTCGAGTTGCCGCACGGGTGCCGAACCCACCTGAAAAACGGTGTTCACATCAACATCTTCGCCGCCGACAACTGCGACCCCGCGGCCTGCGGCCGTTTCTTCGGTTGTGCCAGGGTTGAAAAGAGCTTTGGTTCGACTCAGATCGACTCGTTGTCGGTCATCGATGACGGCAACCACGTGGTAGTGAACGTTAACGATTGCCCATTCGAGCTGGCGAAAAACAGCATGGCGGCTATCAAGGAGCAGTATCCACACATCGATGTGCTGCTGACCGGGTATTCGGGAGCAGGACCCTATCCGCAGTGCTTTCCGCGGTTGTCGTCTGCCGAGCGCGATCAGGCGGCAGCCGAGAAGAAGTCACAGTTCCTGGAGCAGGGACAGAATTTTGTCGTCGCGGCAGAGCCTCGTTTTTATGTGCCGTTCGCAGGCACGTACACGCTTGCCGGAAAACTGGCGAGGCTTAATTCCTGCCGGGGAGTGCCCGAAGTAGAAGAGGCCCGTGAGTTTTTCGAGCGTGCGGATGGGCCGATTGACCGCGACCGCTCGCAGTGTGTCGTGCTCGGCTGTGGCGGGTCCGTCGACCTGTCAAGCGGCGAGTGCGACTGCGCGCCTACGGCAGCCGATACCCTCGCCAGGGCACGCTACGTGGCCGACGTTCTTGCGCCTCGGCTGTTCGACTACGAGCTCGACGGACCGCCTCACATCGATCAGTTGCTGGCACTCTTCGCGAAAGCCTACGGAAGAATGGATCGTAAACGCCGCAACCTTGGTTTGAGCACGCAGACGAAGGTGTTGGTAAGCCTGGGCGATGGGACCTGCGCGCGGCTCTCGTTGGACGGAAGAGGTTTTGACGTCGTGGCAGAAGACAAGGCGCTGAGGGCAGACCCGTTTGTGCTGTTCCGCACTGACCCGCGATTATTGATGTGGCTGCTGAAAGGTCCTGCGTATGCACATTGGGACAATGCCGAAATCGGTTCGCACATCGAGTTCGAGCGGCAGCCAAACTGTTTCGAGCGCGGCATCTACCACCTCATGTGTTTCTTCCATGCTTGATGGCCGCGACCGCGTTCACTTCGCTCGCGTTTTTAATGAGGACCGGATCAGAAAAGGTGTCAGGAACCTTTTAGTTGACACCGTGATCGCCTTCGCCTACGATGTCCCGTCATGGGAAGGCCGCAGCGAGCAACGGAAGCCGGGTTCGTGTACCACGTCTTGAACCGCGGTAACGCGCGGATGAACGTCTTCGACGGCCCTGGCGATTTTGACGCCTTTGAGAAGGTTCTGGCAGAGGCGGTTGAGCGAAGCCACACGCGCCTGCTGGCGTATTGCCTGCTGCCAAGCCATTGGCACCTGCTGGTCTGGCCGCGAAAGAAAGGCGAGCTGTCGCGGTTCGTGGGCTGGTTGACGCTGACTCATACGCAGCGGTGGCACGCGCATCGCCGGTCGATCGGCAGCGGGCACGTCTATCAAGGCAGGTTCAAGTCGTTTCCGGTCCAGGAGGACGAGCATTTCTACGCGGTCGCCCGCTACGTGGAGCGGAACGCCTTGCGGGCAAACCTGGTGCGTCGCGCGGAGGACTGGGCGTGGGGCAGCCTGTACCGCTGGCGCCACGGGGTGAGCGATGACAAGCCCCTGCTCGCCCCCTGGCCCCTGCCGCGTAAAGCTGGTTGGGTGGGGCACGTGAATGCACCACAGAGCGAGGCCGAGTTGGCCGCGATTCGGCGAAGCGTGGAACGCGGCAACCCCTACGGGAGCGAATCGTGGAACGATCGCACGATCCGTCGTCTCGGCCTCGAATCGACGATCCGCTCCCGCGGCCGTCCCAGAAAAGGGATGCCTGTGGACAGAAACGGTTCCTGACACCTTTTATTTAAAGGTCTCTCCCGATGATTTGTCTTCTGGCATCACGAGTCATGCTCGTGTCAGCGCTTCTGGGTTTTCAGCAGGGCGACTTCGCCATTCAGTCGACGGCGTTCGGCAAAACCTACGTCAGCGCGGTATCAGAAGCCAAACTGCTAGAGTCGCCGGCATGGGACGAAGGCGAGTCCAACCCGCCGGTGTCTGCAAGGTCTGCGATGAACCTCGCTAGAATCGCATTAGAGGCAGCCATCGAGTTGCCTGAAGACTGCGAATGGCAGCAAGGCTCACTCCAGTTGATGCGCCCTCCTATGTCAGACAGGCGTAATGAACGGTGGGTATGGTTCGTACGGTTCGACGGCGTCAAGAAAACTGGCGTCCTCCCTGGCTCGCACAAGATTCAAATCATGGTCCTCATGAACGGCAAAGTGGTGAAACCGACAGTCAAACCGCCTGCCGGTGAGCCAGAAAAAACATCGAATTCAAAATGACCCGCTACCCACGGTCGCCGCTGTTTTGTTCCGACGAAGAGGTATGTTAGACTAAACCCTCGTCGCCAGCCCGCCAAGAAACGGTGTACCCGCCGGACGGTTACGCCCCCGCCCCGGAAGTCCAGCCAACCCCAACCGGCCGATGAATTGTGCCCGGCGATATCCGCTGTTGCCCCTCGCCTTAGCCCTTCTGGCGGGCGCGAAGGCGTCGCCGAGTTTTGCGGACCCGGCGGCCCCCACGCCCGAGCAGGTCGAGTTCTTCGAGAAAAGCGTGCGGCCCGTGCTGGCCAACCGTTGTTGGAAATGCCACGGTCCGGAAAAACAGGAGTCGGGCCTGCGTCTCGACGCGGGCGAGCCGGCGCTCAAGGGGGGCGAAAGCGGCCCGGTGATCGTGGCCGGCGAGCCCGACAAGAGCCCGTTGATCGCGGCCATTCGCTACCAGGGTGACACGCAGATGCCCCCCGCCGCCAAGCTCCCCGAAAACGAGCTGGCGGCCCTCGTCGCCTGGGTGCAGATAGGCGCACCGTGGCCCAAGGACGCCGCCAAGAGCGACGAATCCGGTAGCCGGCCTTCGGCGCACGGGCCCCCGTCAGCACAAGAAGCGCAAGCGACCCACTGGGCGTTCCAACCGGTTGTGCGCCCGGAGGTGCCGGCGGTCACCCGCGCCGACTGGTGCGCCACGCCAGTCGACAGCTTCGTCCTCAAACAACTGGAGTCAGGCGGGCTCTCTCCGTCGTCGGCGGCCGATCGTCGGACGTTGCTGCGGCGGGCCAGTTTCGACCTCCTCGGCTTGCCCCCGACCCCCGACGACGTGGAGGCGTTTGAGCGCGACGCCTCGCCCGATGCCTGGCAGAAGGTGGTCGACCGCCTGCTCGCTTCGCCGCACTACGGCGAGCGATGGGCCCGCCACTGGCTCGACGTCGCCCGCTACGCCGATACCAAGGGATACGTCTTCACGCAGGAGCGGCGGTATCCGTTTTCGTATACCTATCGCGACTACGTCGTGCGGGCGATGAACGACGACCTGCCGTACGACCAGTTCGTCAGCCAGCAGCTCGCCGCCGACTGCCTGCCGCTGGGCGACGACAAGCGGCCTCTGGCGGCGCTCGGTTTTCTGACCGTCGGCCGGCGGTTCATGTTCAACGTCCACGACATCATCGACGACCGCATCGACGTCGTCTCGCGCGGCCTGCTCGGCCTGACGGTCACCTGCGCCCGCTGCCACGATCACAAGTTCGATCCCGTTCCTTCGGCCGACTACTATTCGCTCTACGGGGTGTTCGCCAGCTCGACCGAGCCGGAAGAGGAACCGCTCATCTGCAAGCCGGAAGAGACGGCCGGTTACGAGCAGTTCTTGCAGAAGAAGGCCGCGCTGCAGAAAGAGGTCGACGACTACCGCGCCGCGAAACAGCGCGAGCTGGAAGAGCGGTTCCGCTCCCAGGCCGGCGACTACCTGGCCCACCTGGTTCGCGGGCGGCCGGGCGAGCCGGCCCAAGAAGAGCCGATGGTCTCGCTGGGGCCGGGGGAGCTGCGCCCGCAGATGGTCGAGCGCTGGCGACGGTTCGTCGAGCGGCCGGAGGCGAGCAAAGATCCCGTCTTTGCGCCGTGGCACGAGCTGGCGGCTATCCCGGCCGCGGAATTCTCTGGGCGGGCCGGCGGGGTGATCGACCGCCTGGCCGCCGAAACGGGTCAACCGATTAACGGGTTGATCAAACAGGCGCTCATCGAGCGCCGGCCGGCCTCGATGCTCGAGGTGGCTCGTCTCTATGGCGATTTGCTTGCCGCGGTCGACAAACAATGGACCGAGGCCTGCACGGCAACGCCCCCGCCCGAGCGGCTGAGCGATCCGGCGGGCGAAGAGTTGCGCCAGGTGCTGTATGGTTCGGAGTCGCCGGTCAAGCTGTCGGACGAGCGGGCGCAGCGACTTTTCGATCGCGAGGCGCGCGACCACCTCACGGCGCTCAAGCGAAAGGTCGACGAGTGGGAGGCCACTTCGCCGGCCGCTCCGCCCCGCGCCATGGCGCTTCTCGACGCGCCGTCTCCCGTCGAGCCGCACATTTTCTTGCGAGGCAATCCGGGCCGTCCGGGCGAGAAGGTGCCGCGGCAGTTCCTGGCCGTGTTGTCGCAAGGCGAGCGGCGCCCGTTCGAGCACGGCAGCGGCAGGGTCGACTTGGCGCAGGCCATCGTCAGCCGCGACAATCCGCTCACGGCGCGGGTGCTGGTCAACCGGGTCTGGCTGCACCATTTTGGGAGCCCGCTCGTTCGCACGCCCAGCGATTTCGGCGTCCGCAGCGAGCCCCCCTCGCATCCCGCGCTGCTCGACTGGCTCGCGGCCACGTTCATGGACGAGGGCTGGTCGCTCAAACGACTGCACCGGATGATCCTTCTTTCCAACACCTACCAGCAAGCGAGCGCCGACCGGCCGGACTGCGCGGCGGTCGATCCCGAGAACCGCCTGCTCTGGCGGATGAACCGGCGCCGGCTCGACTTCGAGTCGATGCGGGACGGCTACCTGGCCGTATCGGGCGGTCTTGACGGCGCGATGGGGGGACGGCCGATCGACATTTGGGCGCAGCCGTTCTCACCTCGGCGGAGCGTGTATGCGTATCTCGACCGGCAGGATCTGCCCGGCGTCTTCCGCATCTTCGATTTCGCCAACCCCGACGTCTCCAACGACCAGCGGCCGCGAACGACCGTACCGCAGCAGGCGCTGTTCGCCATGAACTCGCCCTTTGCGCTCGACCAGGTGCGCCGGCTCGCGGCCCGCCCGGAAGTCGCCGGCGAGGCCGATCCCGCGCGGCGCGTCGCGGCCCTCTATCGGCTGGCGCTCGCGCGCCCGGCAACGGCAGAGGAGGTCGATCTCGCGCTCAAATTCGTCGCCGCCGTCCCGGGAGAATCCAAGCTTTCTCCCTGGCAACTGCTCGCCCAGGTTCTGCTCAGCACCAACGAGTTCATGTTCGTCGACTGATTATTCGGCTCAATCAAAGAAAGGACTCGCATGAGACGGTTTCTGACGTTGGCCTGGCTCATCCTGCCGCAGGCGGCCGGTGCCGGCGACTGGCCCCAGTTCCGTGGACCAGACGGCCAGGGACACGCCGAACAGCAGGGCTTGCCGGAGGAGTGGAGCGAGACGAAGAATATCTCCTTCAAGTCTCCCGTTCCCGGGCGTGGCTGGTCGTCGCCAGTGATCGCGGGAGGCCGGATCTGGCTCACGACCGCCCTCGACGAGGGCCATTCGCTGCACGCGGTCTGTCTCGACGAGTCAGACGGCCGGGTGCTGCACGATGTCGAGGTGTTTCAGGTCGCCGAGCCGGGCACGATTCACAAGAAGAACAGCTACGCCTCGCCGACCCCGATTCTCGACGGAGACCGGGTCTACGTCCATTTCGGCGACCTGGGAACGGCCTGCCTCGCGACGGACGGCGCGATTATCTGGAAAACGAACGAGCTGACCTACCGGCACGGCCACGGCCCGGCCGGATCGCCCGTGCTCTACAACGATCTCTTGATCGTCAGTTGCGACGGCACCGACGTGCAGTACGTGGCGGCACTCGACAAGCAGACCGGCGAAGTGCGCTGGAAGAGCCCGCGAAAGGGGCGCATGGCCTATTCCACGCCGCTGGTGATCAACGTGGCCGGCGAAGACCAGCTTGTCAGCACCGGGGGAGACCAGGTGGTGGCCTACGAGCCGGCAACCGGCCGCGAGATCTGGTGGGTGCGATACGACGGCTACTCGGAGGTGCCCCGGCCCGCTTATGGCCAGGGGCTCGTCTTCCTGGCCAGCGGCTATGACACGCCCTGGCTTTACGCCGTCCGTCCCGACGGCCGCGACGACGTGACCGACACCCATGTCGCGTGGAGACTGCAGCGAGGCGCGCCCCTCAACCCCTCGCCGTTGATCATCGGCGAAGAGCTCTACCTGGTGAGCGACCAGGGAATCGCGAGCTGCCTCGATGCCAAGACGGGCGAAAAGCACTGGCAGAAACGCGTCCCCGGCAATTATTCCGCCTCGCCCCTCTTGGCCGATGGTAAAATCTATCTCACCAACGAAGAGGGGCTGACGACCGTGATTCGCCCCGGAAAGGAATACCGGGAGCTGGCCGCCAACCAGATTGAGGGCGACACGCTGGCTTCGCTGGCGGTGTCGGGGAAGGCGTTGTTTCTGCGCAGCGCGACGCACCTGTATCGCATCGAGGAAAAGTAGGCGGATTGCCGCGAACAGGGCCGGCCATCCGGACCCGCATGGCACTCTCCAAACCGATTGTCGGTGCGTTGGCGGCGGCTCTCGTCCTGCGTGTGGCGGCGCCGCTCGTGGCGCTGGCCGTCGCGACGCCCGCGCCCCAGTTTCGCGAGCCGGATAGCGAGCGCTACCTGCTCGCGGCCGAGCAGCTCTGGACCGCCGGCCGGCTGGGCACGCCAGAAGAGCCCAACATCGTGCGCACGCCGGGCTACCCGCTGCTCCTCGTGCCGGGCCTGGCGGCCAGAAACGTCGACGGGGTGACGATCGGCCTGCAGATCGTACTCGCCTGCGCCACGGTCTACTTCGTTTACCGTACAGCGATTGTCGCCTGCGGTGACGAACGGGCCGCGCTGGCCGCCGCCTGGTTGACGGCCTGCGATCCCGTGTCGGTCGTCTACGCCAGCAAGCTGCTCACGGAATCGTCTTTCGCGACGTTTCTCTCGGCGACGCTGTGGCTGCTGGCCAGGTACTGCGTCGGGCGCCGGTGGATCGATTTGCTGGCCGGCGCCGCGCTCATGGCCGCGGCCAGCTACATCCGCCCGATCGCCTATTTTCTCCCGGTCTGGACCGGCCTGGCCATTCTAGCGGTGCTTTGGCGAGGCGAGGCGAATCGGGGTCGCCTCATCGCGCAGGCGGCCGCGTTTGTCGGCCTGGCGATGGCGCTGCTCGTGCCCTGGCAGGTCAGAAATCTGATCGCAGCCGATTACGGGGGCTTCGCGGCCATCTCCGACGTCAACCTTTACTACTACGAGGCCCTGCCGGTGCGGACCGAGCCCGCCAACATGGCGCCCGACGAGGCCGACCGCATAAGGATCGAAGAGGGAGAGGGGAACGAGGCCAACTACTTGCTCAAGCATCCGGAGCAAAAGGACTGGAGCCAGGCTGAGCGCTACCGGTTCTTGCGGCGAGAGGCGATGCACATCATCGGCTCCGATCCGCTTCGCTTTGCCCGGCTGCACGCGACGGGTATCGTCAATATGCTCACCGATTCAGGCCGCAACGGCTGGCTGTCGTTTTTCCGCCTGGCCGACACGTCGAAACCGGCCCAACCGCTGCCGGTTCGATCTTTGTGGGAGCGGCTGACAACGGCGCTAACGCAACAGCCGCTCGTGCTGGCCGTTCACCTGCTGCTGGCGGCCGTACTGGCCCTCTACCTGGTCCTGGCCGCCGCCGGTCTTCTGTCTTCGGCGAGCCGCACGCCGGCCATGCTCCTCATCCTGGCCGTCGCCGCCTACCTGGTTCTTCTTTCCGGCGGCGAGGCGGCCTACCACCGGTTCCGCGTGCCGCTCGTGCCCGTCATCTGTCTGACCGCGGGACAGGGATACTCGCTGCTTGTGCGGGCCCGGCAAAAGCGTCATGCTGAACCGCATGCACCTCGACCAGCTTGAAAGACCGCCCCAGTTGCCGTTCTGGCGAACCGTGTTTCGCAGCAGCCGGCTGCGCTGCCCCCGTTGCGGAGAGGGAAAACTCTTCGACGGCTGGTTCACCATGCGGCCCGGCTGCGACGAGTGCGGTCTGGATTTCCGCCAGGAGCCGGGGTTCTACCTGGGGTCGATTTACTTCAACTACGGTCTGACCGCGCTCGTCGTCACCGCCACCTATTTCACGCTCTACTTTGCCACCAGCCTGAACGACCGCGTCGTGGTCGGCGGCTTGCTCGTTTTCATCGTTCTCTTTCCGCTCTGGTTTTTCCGCTACGCCCGCAGCTTGTGGCTGGGCTTCGACCAGTACTGGGATCCGGATGAGGCTCCCGCTCTCCCCGTGCGAGAAGGCCGGGGCGAGGGCGGGCTGCCAACCAAGACGGCCTGACGCGAGGCAGTCTTCGCCCGCACGCGACCGCGTCCGGCTCGCCGCGGCTACTCGGCGGGCGCGGCGGAATACTGGCGAGTCGGCCGCGACATTTCTTCCCAAAGCCGCTGCAAAATCGGCAGGCATTCGCGCGTCGGTTTGCTGCGAGCGTAGAGCATGTGCGAATAGAGCCTGACAAGTTGCCGAGCATCGTCGGCCAGAGCGGGGAAGCGATCGTGCAAAGCGTCGGCAAACTCCAGGGGCGTTTCGTCGGCGCGCCGGGCGGCCCGCCGCTCAAACGCCCAGGCCTCGAGCGCCTCGAACGTGTAGCGCACAAGTTGCTCCAGGGCAACGCGACTAGCCTGACCTGAGTGAAACGGATTGCGGAAAGCGGCAAAGGGGCGGGGCGGCTCGCGCGTCTCGGTCGCCGGGCGATCGGGAGACCTCTTTTTGCGCCCGAACAAGTCGCTCAGGAGAGCCAGCAGTTCCGCCCAGAGTGCACGGATAAAATCGAGCACCTGCCGGCGATACCACAAAAAGCCAACGACGGCCGCGGCCGCAAACAGCCCCCACATCAACCAGCGGATCCAGCGCGCCAAAGAAACATTCGACAATTCCGGCAGCCGAAACGGTTTTGGAGAGGACGGAGAGGACGAAGAGGCCGAGGGAGCCGACGGCGGAGCGGATGCGGACGAGGCAGCACCGGGTTGCGGTGGTGTTTCTCCCTGTTGACCGCCCGGGCGCGGTTGCTGACCGCCGCTCTGCTGACCACCGCTCTGTTGACCGCCCCTCTGTTGCCCGCCACTCTGTTGCCCTCCACTCTGCTGACCGCCACTCTGCTGACCGCCACTCTGCTGACCGCCAC
>DASZPH010000081.1:0-7737 GCA_035550375.1 Pirellulales bacterium
GCCGAATGATAACCTGTGCCTCCGGCGTCTGCCGGGCGATCAGTTCCTCGGTAATCCCATCGAGCGACATACCCAAGGTGTCGCCCAAATCGCCGATTGCGCGAAGACCAGTTTTTCACCGCCCTGTGAACGGCTACCCTGGACGCTTATGAGCACAACCTTGCTCTCTTGTGCGGTTCTGCTTCTCGGCGCCGTGGATGGCGGCGCTCCCTGGTCGTCGAACCATCATCCAAGCGACGTGGCCAAGGAGCACGTGCAAGAGGTCGCCGACTCGCGGGCTGACTATATCGTGGTGCAAGGCGGCACGATGGACGGCCGCAACTGCCGGTCGCCCCAGGGAGTGTGGCAGCCGTTCGAGCAGACCTGGGAATCGAACCGCTCGGTCCGCCTGGCGAACGTCGGGTCGACCGACGTCGTCAATCCGTGGCTCTCCAACGGTCAGAACGATTTTCGCACGTTGGAGGCGATCGTGGCCCGTGCCGTCGAACCGGGCATGACGGCCGGCGACAAGGCCAGATCGCTCTGGTGGCAGGAGGTGCAGCATCGTTTCCACCTCGAAGGCGACAACAACGAACTGTTGGATCCCGTGAAGGTTTTCAACGTTTACGGCCACAACACGTGCGGCAACGACTCGATCTGTCTGGCCGGGCTGTGGCGCCGGGCGGGCTTGCGGGTCGCCCCTGCCCGGTTGGTGGGCCATTGCGCGACGCAGGTTTTCTACGACGATGCCTGGCACCTCATGGACGGCGACATGCAGTCGATCTACCTGCTGCGAGACAACCGGACGGTCGCCAGCGAGCAGGATCTGGTGCGCGACCACGATCTGATCCGCCGCACTCATACGCAGGGGATTCTGCAGCCCGATCGGCGCGCGGGCGACGAGTGGGAGTCGTCCATCTATGTCTTTGAGGGGGCCGTCAACGGCGACCGCAACTCGACCGAGAGCGGCCTCAACATGACGCTCCGTCCGGGCGAGGCGATCGAGTGGCGCTGGGGACACTTGGAACCAGCCAAATGTCACGGTTTGCTCTCCCTGCGGCAAAGGTTTCCCGACCGGGTCTGCAACGGTCTGTGGGAGTACCGGCCCGACTTGAATGGGCCGGCGTGGCGGGCCGGCGCCTCAACGATCGAGTCGATTCGTCAGGCCGACGACGGCATCAGACCTGACGAGGGAGAAACGGGCCAAATTGTTTGGACCGTTTCGTGCCCCTACGTCATCGTCGGCGGACGGCTGGACGCGGAAGGGAGCGGCCCGCGATTCCAGCTCTCCTGGGACGGTCAGTTGTGGCAGGACGTCGAGGGGACGTTCGACGGGCTGTTTCCGCCCGATGGCCCGGCTCGCTACCGGTACCAGCTTAAATGCCAACTGCCACCCGACGGACACCTGCGACGGCTGGCGATCGTGAGCGACCTGCAAATGGCGCCGCTCACTCTGCCGGGCATGGGCGTCGGCCGCAACGAGTTCGTCTACAGCGACGAAACCGCCGGCCCCCGCCGGGTGCGGATTACGCACCGTTGGGTCGAGAGGTCATCCAGCCGGCCACCCGAAGCGCCGGCCGCGACGATTTATCCAGCCAACGGTGGCGAGGCGGAGGGAACAAACGTCGTCTTCCAGTGGCAGCCGGCCCTCGATCCCGATGGCGAGACGATCGCCGACCATCACTTCGAGCTTTCATCGCGGCCCGATATGAGATGGCCCCTCTCCATGAGCTTTGCCAAGTTGATCTCGCGCACGGCCGACGCGGGACAGGCCCGCTACGCACTGCCGGCTCCCGGCCTGTTGAATCCCGACACACAGTATTTTTGGCACGTGAGGGCCAAAAACGGGCAGGGAGTGTGGGGGCCTTGGAGTCGAACGTGGAGCTTCACACCGCGAGCACCGGCGCCGCCGGAGGATGTGCGCCTGGCGTTCGACGGCGAGCGCGGCATGTTGCACTGGGCTGCCAACCCTCTCGGACGCAAGCCGGCCAAGTACCGGGTGTATGCCAGCGACGAGAAGGGCTTTTCCGTCAGCGACGAGCCTTACCAGGTAACGATCGGCGTGTCTCACGACGTGCCGGCGGAGTTTCCTGCCAACTTTGTGACCGAGACGACCGACCGGGAACTGGAAGTCGTCGGGCCGAATATCAAGGTCGAGGGGGCGAACAAGGCCTTTTATCGGGTCGTGGCGGTCGACACGGCCGGCAACCGCAGCGGTCCGTCGGATTACGCCGCGGCGCCACGACCGGCCATCGTTAGCGCGCCGGTAACGGTCGCCAGAGTAGGGACCGAATACCGCTATGCTCTGGCTTCCATCCGTTCGCTGGGCGACCTGCGTACACGGGTGGTCGACGGCAAGGAGACGATGAGTTTCTGGGACGTTGAGCAGCTTCGGTTCGAGATCGAGCGGGGACCGAAATGGCTGGCCATCGACGCCCAGACGGGCCTGCTTTCAGGCACGCCCGATCGTGCGGGGCGAAGCGAGGTGGTCGTCCACGTCACGCTCCTGCGCGCAGCACGGCGACTGGACGAGGCGGCGCTCAAATGGGGCGTCGAGAAGGTCGTTTCCGTGGGGCGGGAGGAGGTCGGAACCGCGGCGCAGCGATTCACGATCGAGGTCGCTCCGTAGCCGCGGATTGAAGCCCCTCACACCTCGGCCTATCATGGCCAGTGGGAACACCTCTCTATGCGCTGGCCGATTCGCTATCAAATTCTGCTGCCGTTCGCGGCGGCCATGGTGCTCGGCCTGCTGGCGGTAAGCCTGCTTAGCGCCTTCCTCGCGGCACGGCGCGCCGAGCGGCAGATCGACGAACAGGTTCGCAATCTGGGGCGGACCTTGCAGGAATCGAGCTTTCCCATGACGGACTCGGTGCTCGATCAGATGCACGGGCTGACCGGCGCCGCCTTCGTCTTGACCGACGCCGCGGGGAAGATCCGCGCGTCGAGCAAGCTCGCTCCCGCCCACCAGCAGGTTGCACCGGTGTCCCGCTGGCAAGAACTGCGGTTGGGGAAATTGATCGAGGTCGACGGAACCCGATGTTTTGTGTCGTCGCTGGCGGTGGCGTCTCGAGGAAGGGAGGGGCCGCTGACGCTCGACATCTTTTATCCCGAACGGCACTGGCGGGCCAGCCGGACCGAAGCGGCCCTGCCGCCGTTGATGATCGGCGGAGTCACCCTCGTCGCCTTTATCGCCGTGGCGACCCTGATTGCCCAGGCGCTGGGCCGGCCGATCGCCAGCTTGCAGAGGCAAGTGGCGCGGCTGGCGGAGGGGGATTTTCAGACCCTGCCGCTTCCGGATCGCAACGACGAGCTTCGCGATCTGGCCCGCGCGATCAACCGCCTGGCCCAGCAACTGGCCGAGATGCAGCAGGCCATCAGCCGGGCCGAGCGATTCGCGCTGCTCGGCCAGCTCAGCGGCGGCCTGGCGCATCACCTGCGCAATGACATCACGGGCGCCCGCATGGCGGTACAACTCCACCAGCGGCACGGCTGCCATGCCGACGACGAAAGCCTGGCCGTCGCGCTCCGACAGTTGCAACTGACGGAACAGCATCTGCAGCAGTTTCTTTCGGCCGGACAACCGCGGCCACCGCAACGTACGCGGTGCGACCCGTGGGAGATCGTGCAGCAAGTCGCTCAAATGCTCGAACCGACCTGCCGCCACCGGAAAGTCGACCTCGACGTCGAGGATCGCCGAGATCAGCGGAACACCGAGCAATCCTTCCTGGAAGCCGATCCCGAGCAACTACGGCAGGCGTTGATGAACTTGACGCTGAACGCGGTGGAAGCGGCCGGACCCGGTGGGCGGGTGCGATTGGGGCTGGTGGAAACGGCCACCCACGTCGCGGCCCGAGTGATCGACTCCGGACCGGGGGTGCCGGACGGCCTGGCCGAGCGACTCTTCGAGCCGTTTGCCACCCGCAAACCCGAGGGGATCGGTCTGGGGCTGGCGGTGGCGCGGCAGATTGCCGAGTCGCACGGCGGCAGCCTCGTTTACCGGCGCGAGGAGGACACAACCTGCTTCGAGCTGGCGATCCCGAAACAGCAAACCGGAGAAGCATGTCCGGCGGCACAGTCGCCGACGTACCACGTCAACGCGTGTCCCGCGTGAAGAGTCGCGGCGAACCGGGCGCGAGACGGGTGTGCCGCGTCGCAAATGATCGCCGAGTCATGGCCGAACGCGATAGCCGATTTCCCGCAGCAAGTCGCCGGCCCGCTTCGTGTGATCGCCCTGCAGTTCGATGGCGTCTTCTTTGAGAGTGCCGCCCGTGCCGCAAGCCGATTTAAGCTGCCGTAGCAGGTCCGGAAGATCGTTTCCCTCCGCCGACAGTCCGCGCAAAACGGTGACCATCTTTCCCTTCTTCCGCTTTTCGACGGCCAAGCGGACGTTCTGCGATTCAGGTGGGATTTTGAAAGCGGGAGCCGGAAGTGGAGGACACCTACATTCCTCTTCCAGTGCTCCGCACCGGTCGCAGCGAGGCGGACGGTCGTAAGGCGTTCCGGCGAAGAGTCGCATCGAGGCGGCCTTTATTTCGCGGGGGCGTCGTCCGGTACAAGCTTGAGCCTGGCCAGCCAGTCAAGCGACTCTTCTTGCCACTTGTCCCACATCGGTCCCTTGTAGCCGTTCAAGCCGTGGCCGCCTGAGGGCAGTTCGAGGTATTGCGAGGGGACGTTGTGAGCCTGAAGTGCCTCGTAGAACGCTCGGCTGTTCTCGGGCGGCACGGGTTTGTCGTCCAGGGCGTGGGCAAGAAAGGTCGGCGGTGTGCGGGCCGTCACTTGCCTTTCGTTTGAGAACAGCTCGACCAGTTTCGCCGCCGGTTCCTTTCCGAGCAGATTTCCCTTCGAGCCTTGGTGCGTGTTCTCGCCCATGACGATCACCGGGTAGATGAGGATCATGAAGTCGGGCCGGCAGCTCAGCCGCTCGACCGGGTCGGCGGCCGCGGGGTTGCCGTCGTCGAAGTGGGTTCCGGCCGTGCTCGCCAGATGGCCGCCGGCGGAAAATCCCATGATGCCGACGCGCTCGGGCTCGATGGCCCACTCCTTGGCGTGAGCGCGAACCGTACGCAAAGCGCGCTGGGCGTCGAGCAGGGGGACGAACGACCGGCCGGCGGGAAGGCGATATTCGAGCACGATTCCCGCAACGCCGTGCCGGTTCAGCCACTCGGCGATGCCGTGCCCTTCGGGACCGGTCACGAGCGTCCCGTAACCGCCGCCAGGACAAATGACGATGGCCGTGCCGTTGGCCTTGGCCGGGCGGTGTACGGTGATCCAGGCCTCGGCGTCTTCAAACTTGCCGTCGCCGATCGGAGCGCGGCCTTGCCACAGGGGAAGGCGCGGTGGGGATTTGCTCTCGCCGTCCGCACCCTTGCCCTCGGCGCCGAGAGCGATGGAAGACAGCAAGACGAAGCTCGTTACGAAAATCGATTTCATGGGGTACGGCATAGCGTGGCGTGGTCGACCGAGCGACTTGGCGGGGTGTGATGAAGCTACGGCGATGGCGACAAGTTGTCCCTACCGCCACGATGCTAACCGCTTTTTGGCCGGGAGCAATCCCGGGGCGGGCCTGGCTCCCGTGGCACGAGTTCGGCGTGGCTTTTTTCTTCGCGCCGTCGCGAGACTAATTGCGGTCATCGGTGTTCAATCGTCAGCACGACGCCGCGCCGCAAGCGGCCCGCGGCGGGTAGCGATATTTGGCATGCTGGGAGTTCTCCCGGCCACCAGAGAGCCGCGTCAGACTGTCCCGGCCTGGCGCGGCTTTTCTCTGCGCGCGTCAGGCATGACGCGGCAGCGTCATGCCTGACGCTGTCAACCGGCAAGCAAAAGCGAGCCGGGAATTGACTGGCCGGGTGAAAGTCCCGGTGGAGGCTCTGATGACGGGAACTCCTAGCCGAACTGTAAGGGTGTCCGCCGCGAGGCGGAATCTGAAGGAAGCAGTAGGCAAACTCCCGGTCCGAGGAACACGAACCGCATCTGAGGCGACGGCCCGATGGGCGAGAGGGCGCAAAGACTCAAAGCCCGATGTCATCTGGATCGAGCCGGCGTATATGCGGCGGATATGTGGGAGGAAAGTCACGCGTCTTACCCTGAGAGATCTGTCGCTCTGCCTTTGGGCTAGCCGGACCAAAAGGCCTGGCGATGGGGCGGCAGAAGTCAGCCGAGGCCATAGTAAGCGTGGGCCGATGGTCCGCTCGACCGAGACACTGACCCGTAAGGGCAGAAACAGCCGGGGGTCGCAAGACCGCACCGCCACGACGAAGGGCCGAACTGTTTGACCTCTTTGGCACGAAGCATTCGATGCCCGAAACAGACGCAGACCCGATGGCTGAGATGCCTGAGCAACGGCCGAGAGTAGGTGGCGGAACCACCGAGGGTACGCCGATTGTGCGTCAAGCGGACACGGCATGTGACGAGCACGCCGAAGACCAGATCCCTGTGACCCTGGAGAAGGTTCTATGTCGTGAGAACATGTGGCGGGCTTACGAGCGGGTTGTCGGCAACCAAGGTGCTCCGGGCGTCGACGGGGTCACCGTCGGCGAACTGAAACCCTTGTTGCAAGCCCGCTGGGAAGCCATCCGGAAGGAACTGCTTGACGATACCTACAAACCGTCGCCGGTGCGAAAGGTAGAAATACCCAAGCCTGACGGCGGCACGAGGACGTTGGGCATCCCGACGGTCGTTGATCGGCTGATTCAACAGGCCCTGTATCAAGCCCTGCAAAGCTGGTACGACACGCGGTTCTCCGATCACAGCTTCGGCTTTCGGTTGGGCCGCGGTGCTCACGACGCACTGGAACGTGCCCGCGAGCATGTTGCCGCCGGCCACCGCTGGGTGGTCGATATGGACTTGGAGAAATTCTTCGATCGGGTCAACCACGACATCCTGATGTCGCGATTGGCACGTCGAATCCAAGACAAACGCATTCTGCTTCTGATCCGCCGTTACTTACAGGCGGGAATGATGCAGGACGGACTGGTATCGGCACGCACGGAAGGGACGCCGCAAGGCGGCCCGCTCTCGCCGCTGCTTTCCAACATCTTGCTCGATGAGCTGGACAAGGAACTGGAGCGACGCGGGCACCGATTCGTCCGTTACGCCGACGACTGCAACATTTATGTGCGGTCCCGGCGTTCGGGTGAGCGCGTGCTGAAATCGGTCGAGCGGTTCCTCAAGGATCGCTTGCGTTTGACGGTCAATCGACAGAAGAGTGCGGTGGATCGGCCCTGGAACCGCAAGTTCCTGGGCTATACGTTCACCACACACTTCCAGTCAAAGCTGAAGGTAGCACCTCAATCGGTGCAACGCTTCAAAGCTCGGATGCGAACATTGCTTCGCCGCGGTCGGGGCCAAAACCTCAGCCACGTTCTCGAAGAACTTCGGCCCGTGCTGCTCGGCTGGACCGGCTACTTTCGGAAATCCGCGGTGCGTGGCACCTTCGAGGAACTCGACCAGTGGCTTCGTCGAAAGCTGCGTGCCATCTTATGGCGGCAGTGGAAGCGACCGCGGACGCGGTTCCGCGAACTCGTGCGTGGGGGTCTGACTCGTGAACGAGCCTGGACCTCTGCCACCAATGGGCGCGGCCCCTGGTGGAATGCGGGCGCAAGCCACATGCACCAGGCGATCCCGACCCGGCACCTCCGCCAACTGGGTCTCGTCAGCCTCCTTGAGGAATCGCAACGTCTGGCGTGTTCAAACTGAACCGCCGTATACGGAACCGTACGTACGGTGGTGTGGGCGGACGGGGGCGGCAACGCCCCCTCC
>DASZPH010000082.1:0-2477 GCA_035550375.1 Pirellulales bacterium
GCACCTCCGCCAACTGGGTCTCGTCAGCCTCCTTGAGGAATCGCAACGTCTGGCGTGTTCAAACTGAACCGCCGTATACGGAACCGTACGTACGGTGGTGTGGGCGGACGGGGGCGGCAACGCCCCCTCCGACCCGATGCGAACGTCACTTGTCGTCGGGTGGCCGATCGTCGAGCCACGAAACATCGAGGCCGGGCTCAACCGTCAGGCCGTGGCAAGCTGCCTCCGGACCGTGAGGCCAAAGCCGTTTCTCCAAACGTAGGTCGTCTCTAGAGCACGGCCGGCGGCCCATCACTGGCCATAACTACCAGCCAATCGTTGACTTGCCCGTAGGGCTTCCTATCATGAAAGACTGGGGATTTGCGGAAACTCAACTCCTTGGTAAGAGGCAACTGCTGTGTCGCGAGTCATCAAATCGCGCTTGGCGCGTCTGCACGTTGGTGGGTGTGTGTGCCTTGCTTGGCTGGCTCTTGCCGCCTTGGTGACCGTCGGCGGGATACGACTCGGCTGGGCCGCAGAAGCGAATGACGCCGAAAAGAGCGCCGCGCCCGATAGCGACCTGAGCACCGCCGCTTCGGCCAGCGCCACCACCGACGCGGACGTGATTGCCCACATCAACGAGCAGATTCGCAAGGGTTGGAAGGACGCCGAAATTACGCCCTCGCCCGAAGCGACCGAAAACGAGTGGTGCCGGCGGCTGTATCTGGACGTGCTCGGTCGCGTCCCCTCGGTTTCCGAACTGCAGCAGTTTCTTAGCGACAAGTCGAAGAACAAAAGGGAGGCGCTCGTCGATCGTCTGCTCGACAGCGACGAGTACGTCGAAGAATACGCCCGCAACTGGATGACCATCTGGACCAACATCCTCATCGGCCGCCCCAAGGCGGCTCGCGACGAGGCCCGCGACCTGGTCGATCGCGACGGCATGCAGCAGTACCTTCGCCGCAATTTCCTGACGAACAAACCTTACGACAAAATGGTCTACGAGTTGGTCAGCGCGACCGGCTCGAACAAGCCGGGCGAAGACGGCTACAACGGCGCGGTCAACTTCGTGCTCGATAACCTGCAAGAAAATGCCACCACCGCCACCGCCAAGACGGCCCGCTATTTTCTGGGGCTGCAGGTGCAGTGCACGCAGTGCCACAACCATCCCTTCAACGACTGGAAGCAAGACCAGTTCTGGGGGATGAACGCCTTCTTCCGCCAGACCAAGGCCCTGCGGACGTTCCAGGGACGCGAGATCGTGGCGGTCCGCCTGGAGAACGAGGACTTCGCCGGCGAGGGGGGAGATCCCCGCGAAGCCGAGATTTACTACGAGCTGCGCAACGGCATTTTGCAGGTGGCCTACCCCACGTTCGTCGACGGCACCAAGATCAACCCCAGCGGTTACGCCGACGAGGTCAACCGCCGCGGGGAGCTGGCCGGACTGATCGTCAAGTCGGAATTCCTCGGCAAAGCGATCGTGAATCGCATGTGGGCCCACTTCCTGGGCTATGGCTTCACCAAACCGATCGACGATCTCGGACCGCACAATCCGTCGTCGCACCCCGATCTTTTGGAGTATCTCGGCAAGCAGTTCGTCGGACACGGCCACGACCTGCGCCGGTTGATTCGCTGGATCGTCCTCAGCGAACCGTACTCGCTCTCCAGCAAGTTCGGCGCGAAGGTCGCCAAGAACAAGCTGGACGACCCGACGCTGGGCAACAAGCCGCTCTTCAGCCATTTCTACGTGCGCCAGATGCAGGCCGAAGAACTCTACGAGTCGCTGCTGGTGGCCACGGAGGCCCACAAGACGAAGGGGAGCTTCCAGGAGCAGGAGAAGACCAAGGGGGACTGGCTGCAGCAGTTCACGCTGGCCTTCGGCACCGACGAAGGTGACGAGACGACCACGTTCAACGGCACGATTCCGCAGGCCCTGATGATGATGAACGGCGACTTGATCAAGAAGGCCACCAGCCTGGACAAAGGGGGCTTCTTGTACAGGATGATCACGGGCGACATGAAGCCGCACGCGCGGATCGACTACCTGTACATGGCGGCCCTGGCCCGTAAGCCGACCAAGCAGGAAATGTCAATCGCCAACCAGTTGCTGGCGGCTCGCGGCGGCGACCCGGCCGCAGCCATGCAGGACGTATGGTGGGCCATCCTCAACACGAATGAGTTCATCTTGAACCATTAGGCTCTGTTAAAAGCCTGCCGTGTTAAAAGCGCCCTGCCGTCGCCTTTCGCTTGCGCGCAGGCTGCGCCGACACTAACCCGAAGCGTGAGCGAGGGAAGTTGCGTCGTGCTCCTCGCTTACGCTTCACGCCTGGTGGGGGCCGGGAATAATCCGGGTTAAGCGCAATACCGTTCAATTGATCTAAGAGAATTCGCAACCTCCTGCCACGATGGGGATGTCACAAGTCCCACGTAGCAAGGAGGCTGCGATGAGCGTGATCGACAAGGATGTCGATGTCGCCGTGCGGTGGTCGACAGCGGAA